>QEUZ01000003.1 GCA_003577355.1 Chloroflexota bacterium
GTAGTAGACGACTCGCTCGGTGGGAAGCACCATTTGCCGGTCGCTCATCAGCGTCGGCATCCACGCCAGCCCTGCTGCCTCAAGGTCCTTGCCGGTAATGACCGCCAGCACGCCTGGGATCGCCAGCGCGCGTGAGGTGTCGATGTTCAGGATACGGGCATGCGCATAGGGGCTACGCGCGATGTCCAAGTAGAGCATCCCGGGGAGTTTGACGTCGTCGACATACGTCCCCTTGCCCCGGATGAACCGCGGGTCCTCCTTGCGCTTCAAGCGCCTGCCAAGTGCTCCTGTCGAAGCGGTCATGCCTTACGCTCCTCCCGCTGCGGCCGCTTCAGCACCGGCCTGCTTCCGTGCCGCGTACTGAATCGCCTTGACAATGTTCACGTAGCCGGTACACCGACAGAGATTGCCAGAGATGGCGAACCGGATCTCCTCTTCGCTGGGGTGGGGGTTCTCTTCCAACAGCGCGGCGGCGGTCATCATCATCCCCGGCGTGCAGAAGCCGCACTGCAGCCCGTGCTCTTCCCAAAAGCCCTCCTGAACGGGGTGCAGCTGGCCACCTGTTTCGAGCCCCTCGACGGTCCGAATCTCGTCTCCATCCACCTGGACGGCGAAGATCGTGCAGCTCTTGACTGGCCTGCCGTTCCAATGCACGGTACAGGCCCCACAGCTCGTGGTATCGCAACCAATGTGCGTGCCGGTGAGGTTCAACGTCTCACGCAGAAAATGCACGAGCAGCATGCGCGATTCGATTTCGGCGCGCCTCTCCTCGCCGTTGACTGTCACGGAAATGGTTGGCATCTGCCTGCCTCCTCAATCAGCGTCGAATCATCTCGCCGGTTCAGGCGCCTGCTCGCACGAGGGCGAGTCGCAGCGCTCTCGCCGTCATCGTGCGGGTCATGGCGCGCTTGTATTCGACCGATCCGCGCAGGTCTGCTGTCGGTTCGCACGCGTCGGCGGCGGCTTGAGCGGCTGCTCGAATGACGTCGTCTGTTAAGCGGTTGCCTCGGACGATCGCCTCTGCTGCGCTGGAGCGCTCCGGGGTGTAGGAAACATTAGTCACTGCGATGCCAGCTTCGGCAATCGTGCCGTCGTACGCAAAGCTCAACTGGACAGCGGCGGCGGCGATCGCATAGTCCCCGACTTTGCGCTCCAACTTGACGTACGCTCCCCCTGCCCGTCCGTTGGGTTTTGGGATACGGACCTCGGTGAGGATTTCATCGGGCTGGAGCGTTGTCTCAAAGGCGCTAATGAAGAAGTCGTCGATCGGGATGACACGTTCGCCGTTCGGCCCCAGCGCAACTACCGACGCGCGATAGGCGAGCATGGTCGCAGGGTGGTCGTTGGCTGGGTCCGCATGTGCCAGGTTGCCGCCCACCGTCGCCAGGTTGCGCACGAGGGGGTCGGCAATGACGTTGGCGGTGTCCAACAAGAGCGGATAGCGCTGTCGCACAATGTCTGAGCGTTCGAGGTCGCGCTCGCGGGTGAGTGCCCCGATGCGCAGCTCGTCGCTCGTTTCGGCGATGTGGCTCAACCCGGCGATGCGGTTGATATCAATGATGTGCTTGGGTTCAGCCAAGCGTAGCTTCATTACAGGAATCAGGCTTTGCCCGCCGGCCAGCAGCTTGCCATCGTCGCGGTACTCGGCGAGCAGCCCGAGGGCATCATCGAGATGCCTTGGCGCATGGTACTCGAACGTTCCGGGGATCATGGCAGTTCACCGCCTTCCGTCCGTACCGATCGACGCGCAATCCACCAGCAAGTTGCTGTGTGCGCAGTCATTGCCCTGTACGTTGTTGCTTGCAGTCTAGAAGGAATGCAGAAGTGGCGAAAGCCGCTGGCTGAACGTCCCGCAACCCCTCCATTTGGTGTGGAGACCCCCTCGTTGTGAGGGGTGGGCTATTGTTGGATCCAGCCGTTGCGCACTGCGATCATCACCGCATCCAGCCGGTTGCGAGCGCCGAGGCGCCGCAGAACCTCCTGGACATAGCCCTTGACGGTGTTCTCCGAGAGATACAGCCGTTCTGCGATCTCGCGATTCGAGAAACCACCCGCCATCAAGCGCAGTACGGAGAACTGGTGCGGTGGCAATACCGGAGCAGCGGGGGACGCACCTGCACGGATGCGCTCGAACAACCCCGACGCGACGCGCGGGTCAATCACCGATTCGCCACGGACCACCGCCTCAAGGCTCTTGCGTAAGTCAAAATGCCCGATGTCCTTCAGGATGTAGCCTCGCGCGCCAGCCAGGATGCATTGATAGACGAGGTCTTCATCGCCAAATGCCGAGAGGATGAGGACACGTGCCTGTGGCGCGCGTTCGCTGAGGATGGAACAGACATCTGCCCCGGAGAGCGTCGGCAAGCGGACATCGAGCAGCACGACATCGGGCGATGTTGCTTCAACCAGCCGAATGCCTTCCGGCCCATCGTCAGCTTCGCCGACGATTGAGAACCAGGCGTCGCCCTCGAGCGCGTACTTCAAGCCGTTGCGGACGATTTCGTGGTCGTCGATGAGGACAACACGAATGAGCCGCGGTTGAACGCTCATGCCGCGCCGTCCCCCGTGAAGTCGCGCGCGACGCATGGTATGCGCGCAGTGACTGAGAGACCACCATCGTCGCTGGTCTCCAACCGTAGCGAACCGCCGACCGCTTCCACCCGATGCGCCATAACGTTCAGCCCAAAGTGGCCGCGATTTCCGCGATACCCGCGCAGGATTTCTGGTGGGGCGCCGACGCCGTCGTCTTGAATGGCCAATTCGGCATGGTCGGCGCCGAAGCGCAATGCCAGCACAGCTGCTCGGGCCTGCGCATGACGTTGAATATTGAGTAACGCCTCACCGGCAACTTGCAGCATCACCCGCTCAACCTCGCTGGGGAGCCGGGTTGGCCGTCCGTGAACCGTCAGCGTGACGCGCGTGGCCCCTTCGCAGTCGTACTCCCGGACGAGCTCGCGCAGGCTCGTCACCAAACCGGGCGCTACCTGACCACCAGATGACAGATCATAGACGGTGCGCCGGATCTCCGACGAGCCACGACTTGCCAGCTCACGAATCCGCTCGAGGGTTTCCGTAACGAGCGCCGGGTTGTCCAATCGTTCCAGGCCAGTGTTTGCGCTAATGCCAATGGAGAACATGATCTGTGCGACTCGATCGTGCAGCCCCTCGGCGATGCGGCTGCGTTCGTCGTGCAACATCGCTGCGAGTTGGGCGTCGTCCAGCCGGCGGTGCAGCGCGCGCAGATCGGCGATCATCGCTTGCTGCTGCTCGTACATGCGCGCGTTGGCGATTGCCACCGCTACCTGGTTGGCAAAGGTCGTCAACAACCGTTCGTGGTGCGCGGCGTAGCCGGCTGCCCGGTTGGCGACGCCGATCATGCCGATCGTGGTATCGCGAAACCGCAACGGCACACCCAGGAACGTCCGCACCGGAGGGTGTCCGCGCGGCGCTCCGACGTGGTACTGGTCGTTATGCACGTCGTTGGAAATGCGCGAGCGGCCTTCGATGACGACGATCCCGAAGACACTTGGCCGGATCGGGATAGAGCGCAGCCGTTCCCAAAACGTATCGTCGTCGGGGACGAAGCCTTTGATCGCCGCGACATCAAGGCGATCGGGGGCATCGACAAGGCCGACGAACCCGAAGGCGGATTCGGTGAGGCGCAGGCAGTGTTCGAGGGCACGATCCATCACCTCACTGGTGTGGTGCAAGCCGGCAATTTCGACGGAGATGGCGTAGAGCGAGGCGAGTTGCTCTTCGCGAAGCGCAGTCAACTCCCCGTCTGTTGGATCGACCACGGGTGGGGGCAGAGAACCGTTGGTTGATGGTGCAACCTGAGCCATCGAACGCAGTCCACTCGATCTCCGCGTACCGTGTGGGTGGATGCGAGTGTAGCACGCAGCCTAATCCGCCAGTACGGGAGTTGTTGTTGCAGGGGAGCTTGCAGTTGCTGGTTGCGCATTCAGAACGGCATGCAGCGCCCGTACACAGGCAGCATCAAGCTTTTCACCGGCCTGCTCATCGATCAGCTCCAGCGCGCGCTCGGGACTCCAGGCCGGGCGATACGGCCGCAGGGATGTCAGCGCGTCGTACATGTCGGCAACGGCGATGATCCTGGCCTCGAGCGGGATCTCGTTGCCCTTCAGGCCATCGGGGTAACCGGAACCATCGAGCCGCTCGTGATGCGACCGTACTCCGCCGATGACCCCCTGTAGCGATCGCACATCCTTGATGATCGTGTGTCCCCGAATCGGGTGTTCTCGAATCGCGGCAAACTCCTCCGGCGTCAACGCTCCGGGTTTGTTGAGGATCGAATCCGGCACCCCGATCTTGCCAATGTCATGCAACATCGCGGCCTGTGCCAGCATCCGCAACCGTTCGCGAGGCAGCCGGAGCTCTTCACCAATGCGCACGGCGAGGTCGGAAACGCGCTGGGTATGACCGCGGGTGTACACGTCCTTCGCTTCGACGGCGCCCACCAATGCCACAATGACCTCGGTATAGCCCCGTTGCATCTGAATAATCGTGTCGCGGAGCAAGAGCCCTGCAACAACGCCTCGCAGGCTGCCGCTATATGCATATTCGACGACCATGCCGGCCAGCGCAGCGACGAATGCCGCGAACAGCAGCACATGGTAGAGCCACCAGCTCGCATTCCACACCGGAGCAAACGACATCGAAAGCTGACCCTGAAACAAGAAGATCGCCGATACCAGGAAACCGGAGATGAGCGGATTCGGAGCGATGCGTTGGATTCGCGCATAGCGGAATATGACGAGGCCAAGCAACAATAGCGTCGCAACCATCACCGAGCGCTTGACCGCCTCATCTTCAAGCACGTCGAACTGGGACAGCAGCGACCGACCTGCTGTCGTCTGTGACGCGGTTGATGCTGCGACGTATCCGTAATCGTCGGGTGCGGTGCTGCTCCCAGGCGCCGTGGATACCGGCGGTTGCGTTCCCGCATGGCCAGTGTGTGTTCCGGTAAACGATGAAAACAAGGCAAGGAAGGCAAACGAAATGAGGACTGTTCCGAAGGCAATCGTCAGCGGGCGCTGGCGATTGATGATGGTGCGCTCCACCGTACTGTGCCATTCGACTGTACTTAGTGCGAGGCAGATGGCTCCGATCAACAACGCAAGATGCGCGGAAAACCCTACCCACGGGTTGAACCCTGGGACGATTGCTCCTGGGGTCGTGAGTCCGTGGACAGCGAAAATGCCGGAAATACCCAGGAAAGCCCAAGATAGGAAAACGACGCGCGCGTCCTGCAGTTGGGACGCCGCAACTGTCATGAAAACCGCCATCAGCAGCGCAATGCATGCGCTGAGCGACACAATCAGGAAATGGAAGTTGCTACCCGGCCAGTTCGGATCAGGCAGGTAGTGCATCAGTTGGAGGCTGAGGAGCAGGAGCGGGACGACAACGATCCCTGCCCAGTACAGCCTGCTGCGGGTGAGAAACGAAGCGTGCATCACGAACGCAAGCCGTTCCTGATCGAGTCGGGTCAACCCGTGACGTAGACTACGCCGCGCGTATCAACTGCTGCATGACCAGAAGGTCCTGAGCGGGTAGGCCGGCGGTCCTATGTGTGCCCGACAGGTGGCGCCACCGGGCTCCGAACAACGAGGTTCCCGCCGTTTGGGTGATAATGGGCGCGGCCACCACCATTGTGGCAACGAGAAGCAGGGAAAGGTCTGGCGGAATGCGCATCCGCTGTGCGGTCATACCGGGAGACGGTATCGGCGAAGAAGTAGTACCCCAGGGGTTACGAGCGCTGGAAGCGGCAGCCGAAATTGATGGCGGCTTCTCCTTCAAATTTGAGCATTACCCCTGGAGCTGCCGTTATTTCACCGAGCATGGCGAGATGATGCCTGCTGACGGCTTGGATATCCTGGCGCAGCACGACGTGATCTTTCTCGGAGCAGTTGGCTACCCAGGAGTGCCAGACCATGTGTCACTCTGGGGGCTGTTGATTCCGATCCGGCGGACCTTTCAGCAGTACATTAACCTGCGACCGTGCCGCTTGCTGGCCGGTGTCCAATCGCCATTGCGCGACAAAGCCCCTGGAGCCTTCGACTTCCTGGTTGTGCGCGAGAATTCGGAAGGTGAGTACTCGAATATGGGGGGCCGCATCCACAGCGGCACACCGTTTGAGATGGCGATACAGGAGTCGGTGTTCACCCGCATGGGGTGCGAGCGGGTGACGCGGTATGCGTTTGAGCTGGCCAAGCGCCGTACTGGAAAGCTGACGGCAGCGACGAAATCAAACGGCATCAACATCACGATGCCATTTTGGGATGAGGTGGTTCGTGATGTTGGGCGCGAATACCCGGAGGTGAGCAGCGAGCTGGTGCACATCGACGCGCTGTGCGCGTACTTCGTGACGCGGCCAGAGTCGTTTGATGTGGTTGTCGGCTCGAACCTGTTCGGTGACATTCTGACCGATCTGGGCGGTGCAATCATGGGTGGGATCGGCATGGCCCCGGCCGCCAATATCAACCCGGAACGGCGCTTCCCTTCGATGTTTGAACCGGTACACGGATCGGCGCCAGATATTGCTGGGAACGGTTGGGCAAATCCGATCGGCCAAATGTGGACAGCTGCGATGCTGTTGGACCACCTCGGCAAAACCGACCTGGGGGCAGCGCTCGTGGACAGTATCGAGGAGGTCTTGCGCGAGGGCGTCGTTCGCACGCGCGATCTCGGCGGGCGCGCCAGCACAACCGAAATGGCTGATGCGATCCTCGCCAAGTTCCGCGCAAAGGATGGACTCTAACCGACGGAAAGCCGTTCGCGTCGCTTCAGGATCTCGTGGAGCACGCTCATCGCAGTGAGGCGTCCGGTGCGCGGGTTGCGCTCACTGGGGACGTTGGCGATCTCGAAGCGCAGCTGCCCGAACTCCCCTTCGGCTTCTACGACATGGCGGTTGCGGTCGACCGCAGGGTCCGCAAGCACGACCACTTCCGTGCGGTCAAGTCCGAGGCCGGCGAAGCTCACCGCGGCTGCAACGTTGATGCTCTCGGGAAAACGTAACGCGCCTTCACGGGCACTGCCGCGAAACAGCTCGAGTGGTTCGGTGAGCCTCGCAGCGTCTGCGGCCGGCATGAGAGAAGCTGGCGGTTTACGCGTTGTGTGGGTAACGCGGGTCAGTCCTCCGCGTCGAGCAGCAGCAATGGCATCGAGCCCGCCAATGGCCCCACTTGCGATACGGATCTGCGCCCCGCCTGCTTCTGCGGCAGCGAGCAAACGCTCGGCAGTTACTGGTTCGGCCAACGCGCCGACAGCCACGATGATGAGATCGACCCCGTTCGCTAGGATCGCCGGTCCATGTTCGGCCAGACCCGCGTGTCCGGCAACCTCTGCCACAACATCCGGTTGCATGGCCAGGAGTGCATCGACCGTCGTGACAACCGGAACGGGACAGCCATGGCGTGGTTTCGTACCGTCGCGCACGAGGGCGCCGCAGAGGTCCAGCTCATCGGCTGCATTAGCGGCGAGCTCGGCGAGCGCCAAACCGATCGCTCCGAGACCGATCAGCCCCACACGCGTGCGGGCAAGCGGCATGTCCCGCCCTCCGTTTCCAAGGTTCACGCAACGTGCGCGACGAGGCTGAGCGACTGAACCGCGCCAGCACGCGCGACATCCAGCACATGATCAATGATCCTCGCCGGGATGTCGACTCCGGTCGTTGCGATGCTGTTGCGGAACTCCATCGTGGCATTGACTTCGTTCACGAGTAGCCCGCGCTCGGCGTCTTCGAAAAGGTCGATCGCCAACAGCCCACCGCCGATCGCTGTCGCCGTGGCGTGGCAGATCTCCTCAATCGCTGGCGTTACGGGGCAGTTCGAGGCCTGTCCGCCACGCGCAGTGTTGGTAATCCAATGCTCCGAGGAACGATAGATTGCAGCAATCGTTTCGCCATCGATCACAAACGCGCGGATATCGCGGCCGCGCTTTTCGATGTATTCCTGGATATAGAACGTGCCATGATGGAACGATCCAAGCGTATCCTTGTGTTCAAGCAACGCTTCCGCCGCGTCGCGGTCGTTGATCTTCGCGAGCAAACGGCCCCAGGAACCGACAGGCGGCTTCAGTACAGCCGGGTAACCGAGCTCTTCGATCGCGGCGAGGGCGGTTTCGGGAGTGAACGCAACGAGCAGTCGCGGCTGCGGGATGCCTGCGGCAGCGAGCGTGGCCGAGGTTCGCAACTTGTCGTTACAACGTTCAAGGACATGCGACGAGTTGACGACAGGAATCCCCAACCCTTCGAGGACACTGACGGTGTGAAACGTGCGCTGCTGCGCAACCGAGCGGGCCAGGACAACATCGTAAGGCCAGGCAGCGGGCGTAGAAAGGTCTAAAACAAACCTGCGGTCGTCGAGCCGGTCGTAGGCGATCCCGCGCCGATCCAGCTCGGCAAAGAGCAGGCGCTCTTCTGCACGCAGTTGGCCATGGACGATAGCAACACGCGGGGAATGAGACATTGTTGTCGGCACTCTTTCCAAAAAGGCAAGGCAATGCAAGCCTTGTTCGCACAATCCATCCGCTGGGCAGACACAACGCGACTACTGCCGAGTTGGTTGCCCGTTGGGTTTGGAGCACGATTTGGAAAGAACCGCAGGGGTCGACACCGAGCCGGAGGCATCAGCGGCCAGAACGCACAAGATATCTTGATGTGTGCAACCGCAATCCACGAGGACACTCCGGCGTATGACGAGCGCCATGACAGGTCAGCATAGGCGCCGACGTGCACAATAGCGAATGTAAGCGATGGCGTCAAGATTGGGACGAAAGCCGTCACCTTGGAGCCAGCGTCGATCGGCGCCCCTCGGCCGGTGGCAGAAACAACGACTCTGAGGTGATTGACCACGTAGCAACGACTTCCGTAGACTCTGCGGAGGTAGAGCGCTTGGGGCCGAAGGCGGGTGGATGAGCGTACCCAACCAACGTGGACCGTTACTTGCGATCGGCGGGGCGGAGGACAAGTTCCGCGACCGGGTCATCCTCAGGCGGTTCACCGAACTGTCAGGCGGAGACGATGCGCATATCGCGATCGTGCCGACGGCCTCTGCTGTTGACGACGCTGGACAACGGTATAAAGCGATTTTCCTGGAGCTTGGCGCCGCTTCAGCAGAGGTTGTCTACGTCGGTGACCGCACCGATGCAAACCGTGACGAGCTTGTGGAGCTCGTCGATCGCAGCACGGGTATCTTCATGACCGGCGGCAATCAGATCCGGGTTGCAGCGATCCTGGGTGGGACGCGCGTCGCGGATTCGTTGGTGCGGCGTAACCGCGAAGGTGCGCCAGTTGGCGGTACCAGTGCCGGCGCGTCGGTCATGAGCAGCGTCATGGTGGCTGGTGGTCGCAGTGGCACAACGCCTCGCCCGCATATTGCCCAGATGTCGCCGGGCCTGGGGTTGATCGATTCCGTGATCATCGACCAGCATTTCCGCGAGCGCGATCGCGTCGGCCGGCTTGTCACCATGGTGAGCTACAACCCGCGGCTGCTGGGTTTGGGGATCGACGAAGATACGGCAGCGCTGATCACCGCCGATAACTGTTTGGAGGTTGTCGGCAAGGGCTCCGTGTTAATCATCGACGGTTCGCAGATGTCGAGCGATGTTTTCGCCAGTCGTGGGCGGCGTCCATTGACGATGTCGAATGTGATTATGCACTTCGTTGCCGACGGCTCGGCATTCGATCTCACAAACCGCCGCGTCATTTGCCGCGACTGCCGGTAAACTGTCGGTAACCGTAGAACCATACCCTTAGCGCGTTTCTGGGAGAGGAGATGGCCCGAGGGCGGATTCGCCCTTCGGCGTCTTCGGCGGATAGTGCGGGAGGCTGACGGATGCCGATCCAGATTCTCGATTCTCGAATCTACCGCGGCCCGAATGTCTGGGCGCGCGTCCCGGTCATCCAGTTGCGCGTCGACATCGGTGAGCTGGAAGATCGGCCGACCAATCTCATTCCCGGCTTTACCGACGAGCTGATGTCGCTGTTGCCCTCGCTCTATAACCATGCCTGCTCGCTCGGGCGGCCGGGCGGGTTCCTGGAGCGCATGCGCGATGGAACCTGGATGGGCCACGTGCTCGAACATGTCGCCCTGGAGATGCAGACGCTCGCTGGTTCCGATGTCGGGCGCGGCCTGACTCGTTCGACCGAAACGCGGGGCATCTACAACGTCATCTACCAGTATGTGCAGCCAGACCTTGGCATGGCAGCAGGTCAGGCGGCGACACGACTGCTGAACTGGCTGATCTACCGCGACGATCCATCGTTCTCGTTCAGTGCCGAGATGGAGCGCGTCACACGGCTTGCTGAACGGCTGGCATATGGCCCCAGCACCAAGGCGCTGGTCGATGAGGCTGAGCGGCGCGATATCCCAGTGATCCGGCTCGATCCACGGCGGTCGCTCGTACAGCTTGGCTATGGCGTCCACCAAAAGCGCATTTGGGCGACGGTGACCTCCTCGACCAGCAATATCGCGGTGGACCTGGCGAGCAACAAGCGCTTGACGAACCAGTTGCTGCAAAACGTCGGGATCCCGGTACCGCGTGCCCGCACGGTTGAAGATGTCGAAGAGGCGGTGGCGGCAGCACGGGCGATTGGGTATCCCGTCGTTCTGAAACCACTTGATGGGAACCACGGGCGCGGGGTGCGCATCAACTTGCGAGATGAAGCTGAGGTGCGGGAGAACTTCGACGCTGCTTTCGAGGAAAGCCGCGCAGGCACGGTTGTCGTTGAATCGTATATCCGCGGCAAGGACTACCGCATTCTGGTGATCGGCGGCAAGATCGTCGCCTGCGCGGAGCGTGTGCCAGCACATGTCGTGGGCGATGGCGTGCACACAGTCGAGGAATTGATCGAGATCACCAACAATGACCCACGGCGCGGCATCGGCCACGAAAAAGTGCTCACGCGGATTTCGATCGATGAGGCGGTTGTCGCGCTGCTCGCCAAGAACGACTTGACCCTGACCTCCGTGCCCCCTGAGGGCATGTTTGTCCAGTTGCGTCTTACCGGCAACATGTCGACCGGCGGCACGTCGATCGACCGCACCGACGAGATCCACCCGGATAACGTCGAGATCGCGGAACAGGCTGCCCAAGTGATCGGCCTCGATGTCGCTGGAATCGACATGATCGTCGAAGACATCACGCAGCCGCTGAAGGACCAAGGTGGCGCAATTTGTGAAGTCAATGCGGGGCCAGGGTTCCGCATGCACACGCATCCGACCGAGGGGCCGCCGCGAGACGTGGCCCGGCCCGTACTCGACCTGCTCTTCCCACCCGGTGCGCCAACTCGCATCCCGATCGTCGCCGTCACCGGAACAAACGGCAAGACGACAACGAGCCGCATGATTGCACACATCCTGAAAATGGCCGGATACCGTGTTGGGCTGACGACGACGGACGGGATCTACATCGACGGCACGCAAATCCTCAAAGGGGATATGAGCGGGCCACAAAGCGCGCAGATGGTGCTGCAAAACCCAACAGTCGAATACGCCGTACTGGAAACGGCCCGTGGCGGGATCATCCGATCCGGGCTGGGCTTCGACCGCTGCAATGTCGCGGTGGTAACGAACGTGACGAGCGACCACCTCGGGCTGGGCGGCATCGATTCGCTGGAGGAGCTGGCGCGTGTCAAGGCGGTGGTGCCAGCCTCCACGTTCCGCGATGGGTATGTTGTGCTCAACGCCGACAATAAGTGGACGGTTGAGATGACCAACCGCTCGCGCGGCGAGGTCATCTTCTTCACCATGGACGAGCATAACCCAGTTGTTGCGGAACATGTGCGCGCACGCGGTAAAGCAATTGTGTTACGCGAGGTCCGTGGAGCAGAGATAATCTACATCGTCGACGGCCGGCGTGAAACAGCCGTGCTCGATGTACGACACATCCCCGCGACGTTCGAGGGTCGCGCACGGGTGAACATCAAGAACGCGCTTGCGGCGGTTGGTGCGGCGCTCGGCAGCAACGTGACACTCGAAGCAATGCGCAATGGGCTGCGCACTTTTACGACGTCGTTCTATCAGACCCCCGGACGACTGAACCTTCTCGAGGTCGCGGGCTATCGCGTTGTCGTCGACTACTGCCATAACGTGCCGGGCATGGAAGAACTGGCCGATTTCGTGCGGCGCATGATGGCAGGGCATACGATCGGCATGTTGGCGATGCCCGGAGACCGGCGTGACGAAGACATCATCAACTTTTCTGCCGTTGCCGCCGGGGTGTTTGACGAGGTCATCGTGCGGGAAGATACCAACTTGCGTGGCCGAAAGCCGGGGGAAGTGGCTGAGCTGATCCGACAAACGCTCATTGCAAACGGCATGGCCGAAGACAAAATCACGGTTGTCCTCGATGAGCTCGCCGCCGCCGCCGCTGCACTCGACCGCGCGAAACCGGAAGACCTTGTCGTCCTGATCGCCGACCAGCCCGAGGCGGTTTGGGAAGCAGTTGTCCAACGCGGAACACAGCAGTGGCAGGAAGTCGCTCGGCCGCGTGCGCTGCCGTTCTAATCATTCAGCGACCGAGGAGGAACCGTCGCAGGCGGCGGAGGATCGGTTCTGATCGATGCGCGGCCAGCCGGGCGATTGGCGGCACACCTTGGCGCCAATCTGGCGGCGCCCATGGTGGAAGTTCACTCGGCCCAGGTTGCTCGGGGTGACCGCCGAAGAGATCAGCGTACCAGCGTGCCACGTAGGGTGGCATCAAGCGGGTATCGCCCATACAGCCTGATGCGAGGCCGGCAAACCGCTCCCAGTCGATATCGCGCATGCCTTCGAACCCGGTGCGTGGGTTGCCGTAGGTGTACTCCCAAGCGAGAAACGCAATACGACGAAAGGCTGGGTCGGTTTCCAAGGCGGCACGCTCGACAGCGCGGCGGAACGCAAAATGCTGCCCTCGCAATGCGGGGTTATGTGGATGCGGATCGACGTAAAACTGTGTCAGGTCCGCCCAAGCGTGGGTCAATTCGTGCAGGCAGGCTTCGTCCTGCACGCCATTCAGATGGATGCGTTGCTCGACCGGGTACCAATAGCCTCCCCCGACCGGAGCATCGAGGTTGTCGATGGTGACTGGTACGGTGCGCAGGATCTCGCAGGCGGTTGGTGTGAAGTCGTAGCGACGGAGGACATCGTCACGAAACGCTGAACCATCCGCCATCGTCACGTTCCTTCCGCCTGGGAACAGCAGGGGCGTCGCGGCGAACCACGACGCCCTGAGACCGAGGGTAAGCGACGGTTAGTCCTCGCGGGTCCAGTCTGCCAGGTCCCACAGCTCGGATTCCCAGCCGGAGGACTTGATGCCCTGCAGCTTGACCGAGTGGCCGGAAACGTTGGCACGATGGACAAGCGGGATATGGACGACGTTGTTGACGACCAAGTCGTTCATGCCGATGAACAGCTCGGCCTGCTTCTCCGGGTCAAGTTCAGTAAGCGCCTGCGTGTAGAGCGCATTGAACTCCTCGCTGACCCAGCGGGTTTCGTTCGTCCCCGACCACTCGTTCGACTTCTGCGCGATGTCGCGTGCTGGGTCAATCGAGATCCAGCTCGTCATGTAGGAGATTGGGTAGGGGATCGAGGGGCCGTTCGTGTACATCTCCCAGTCCGCGTAGAAGTGGGAGGCGGTGTCGGGGTTGCCTGCATCGGACGAGAAGTAGACGCCCGCGTCGATCGCCTTGATCTCGACGGCCATGCCCATCTCAGCCATGCCTGCCTTGATGATCTCTTGTGTCTTCTGGCGCACCGGGTTGGTCGAGGTTTGGTAGAGGATGTTGAGGGACACGCCGTCCTTCGAGCGCACGTTGCCACTGAGCGTCCAACCGGCGGCTTCGAGCATTTCAGCGCCCTTTTGCGGGTTGAACTCAGCGGTCGTATTCGGCGACGCAAACGCGGCAGGAGCGACGAGGACGTTCGTCGTAGCAGCTCCGGCTGGGCCGTAGAGCTGCGTGGCGATCGTGTCGCGGTCGATCCCGTAGGTGGACGCCTGGCGAACTTCCAGGTACTGCCAGAATGGGTGCTGGGTCGTTGGTTCCGACCGAGCGCCGTCGACCTCCGTATTCGGATCGGCGAAGTTCACGAGGATACGCTCAACGCTCACGCCCGGGATGGTCTTCAGCACGCCGACCTTGTCGTCGATCATCTCGGCCAGGATCGTCGCTTCGACCTGCAGGTTCCAAGAGTAGTCAACTTCACCAGTCTGCAGCGCGGCGCGAGCGGCGCTGGTAGCGTCACCACCACCCTTGAACTCGACCTGATCGAAGAATGGCTTGCCCGGCTGCCAGTAGTTCGGGTTGCGCTCGTACACGACGACATCGCCGGGCCGGAAGTCGGTCACCATATACGGCCCTGTGCCCGTGGGCTTCAGGTTGAACGGTGCGTCACGGGCGGCGCTCCCGACATAATCGGCCATGATGTGCTTCGGAATGATCAGTCCATTGGGGCCGACAAACGAGTTGAACCATGCCGGGTTCGGTTCTGAAAAGTTGACGACGACCGTGTAATCGTCTGGCGTTTCGATCGTGGAGATTGCCGTATAGGCAGCCTGGGTCGTTGAGGTGGTATCCGGGTTGATGGTGTATTCGTAGGTGAAGGCGACGTCGGCGGAGGTGAATGGCTCGCCGTCAGACCAGGTGACCCCTTCCCGCAGTTTCCAGGTTACGCTCAACCCATCTGCCGAAACGCCGCCGTTTTCCAATGACGGAATTTCTGCAGCGAGGATTGGGACAAGTTCTCCGTCGGCATTGACCGCCGCCAGCGGCTCGAGGACTGGTCGCGAAGCGTCGAAATCCTTGGTGCCTTGCGCGAGGTGATTGTTCAGAATCGTTGGCGCTTGCCACCACAGGAGCTTCAATAGCCCGCCGCCGCCAGCCTGGGCAGGTGTCGTCGCGGTCGGCTCCGGCTCGGAGCCGGTCGTTGCTGTTGGTGCGTTGGGCGCTGGAGTATTGGTCGGCTCACCCGGAGCCGTCGTGTTGGTCGGCTCAGCCGGCGCGGATGTTGCTGTGGCCGCACCCGATCCGGATGTCGCGGTTGGAGATGTGTCATCATCGTCGCCGCCGCAGGCTGCGAGGAGCGACGCGATGACCGGCGCGCTGAGTCCGAGCGCTGTCGCGCGCTTCAGGACCGCGCGGCGACTCAAGCGTCCTTCAAGGACTTCAGCGCGCAGCATTTCCAGTTTCGATGGTGTTTCACCGAACAATGGGGACTCCTCTTTCGTTACTTCCTCACTCACTCAATGCAACGCACCCGAACGGCCTTCGTCCGGTCGCTGCGAAGCGGTTGTTCAGCCGCGAGTAAAACGTGGTTCAGCTCCTTTCGCCAGTTGGGAGGAACTGGCACGTGTACGAGCGCAAGTCTCCGGTCAGTTCAGTACCGTCATGACTGCGCGCGATGTCGCACTCAGTTTCCATCCGCCCGAGACAGTAGCAGGCTCGCGCGACGAACCTGAGGTTCGGACAATATAGCAGACGCTCGCGTGAGGTGCAGTCAAAATGCTGGACGTTTGAAGGAAGATCCTTGTGCCTGAAGCAGCAAAAAGCGCAGGGACGGACTCGCTTGCCCGGCCCTGCGCCATTGTTATTCAGGTTACGACGAGCGACTAGCTCTCCATATACCAGTTGCGCACGTCGTAGGTATCCGGCTCCCACGGAGAGCGGTTGTGCCCCTTGAGCTTCTTGTTGACACCGGTTACGCCAGCGCGGTGGACGAGCGGGATCTCGGCGACATCGTTCACGACGATGTCGTTCATACCGATGAACAGTTCAGCCTGCTTCGCGGTATCCAGCTCGGTTCGAGCCTGCTCCCAGAGCTTGTTGTACTCCTCGTTGACGTAGCGGCAGTAGTTGGAACCTGACCAGTCGTTCGCCTTTTGTGCCAGGTCAACGGCCGGGTCAGACGAACGCCAACTAAGCATGTAGTCGATCGGGTAGGGATTGGCAGGACCGTTGGTGAACATTTCAAAGTCGGCGTAAAAGTGCGCCGCGGTATCCGGGTTACCAGCATCAGACGAGAAGAACACCCCCGCGTCGATCGACTTCAGCTCGGTCGGCACGCCGATCTTCTCCCAGGCGGCCTTGATGATCTCCTGCGTCTTCTGGCGCACCGGGTTGATCGTCGTCTGGTACAGCGCCTTCATTTCGACGCCGTCCTTCTTGCGGGTGTTGCCGTCGAGTACCCAACCGGCTTCGTCGAGCAGTGCGGCGGCAGCGTCGGTGTCGAAGGTATGGGTCGTGTTTGGCGACGCGAAGACGGTCGGCGACACCAGCAGGTTCGTGGTCGCGATACCGGCCGGTCCGTACAGCTGCGTGGCGATCGTTTCGCGGTCGGTTGCCATCGCGAAGGCTTGACGCACCTTGAGGTCCGACAGGTACGGATGCTGTGTCGATGGCTCCGAGCGGGCGCCATCGACTTCGGTGTTCGGGTCGGCACGGTTCACCAGGATGCGCTCGACGCTGTTCCCGGGCAGGATCGAGAGCTCGCCGAACTCGCCTTCCGCGGCGATCTGTTCCAGCACTGCCTTCTCGACCTGCAGGTTCCACGCCCAGTCGGTCTCGCCTGTCTGGATACCGGCCCGAGCAGCCGATGTGGCATCGCCACCGCCCTTGAACTCGACCCGCTTGAAGAACGGACGGCTTGGGTCGCGGAAATTCTCGTTCAATTCGTAGGTCACCACGTCACCGGGCTTGAACTCGACGACCTTGAATGGACCGGTGCCGATCGGCTTCAAGTTGAACTCTGCGTCACGGGCCTTCGCCCCCTGGAAGTTCTCCAGGATGTGCTTCGGGACGATCTGGCCACCGTAGCCGCCGGTGAAGGGGGTGAACCAGGCCGGGTTCGCCGAGGCGAACTTGAGCGTTACCGTGTAATCATCGACTACCTCAAGCGACTCGATAACCTGGTAGCTGGCGATGGTGACAGCGCTGGCGTCGACGTTCGTCACCCACTTCCAGGTGAACTCGACATCGGCGGCGGTGAACGGCTCACCATCGGACCAGGTGACGCCTTGCTTCAGCTTGTAAGTCACCGAGGTGCCGTCAGGCGAAACGCCGCCGTTCTCCAACGACGGAACTTCGGCGGCCAGGACCGGGAACAGCGTTCCGGTCGGGTCGAGGCCAAGCAGTGGCTCTAACACCAGGCTGGAGGCGCTGGAGTCCTTGTCGCCCTGCGCGAAGTGTGGGTTGAGGATGGTCGGCGCCTGCCAGTAGAGGATGCGCAGCAGGTCGCCCAACCCCCGGCCCGGTCCTTCCGGCTCGGCTGGCGTCGTTGCAGTCGGCTCCGGTGCGGGCGCAGTCGTGGCGGTTGGTGCGGTCGAACCGCCGCCAGTCGTTGCGGTGGGTTCTGGCGCCGGAGCGGTCGTTGCCGTCGGCTCCGCTGCGGGAGGTGTTGTGGCGGTTGCAGCGGGGGGCGGCGCGCTGGTGGCAGTTGGGGAAGTATCATCGTCGTCGCCACCACAGGCGGCCAGGAGGCCAGCAATGATTGGGGCAGACAACCCGAGCGCGGTTGCCCGTTTCAAGACAGCGCGCCTGGACAACTTCCCAGCAAGAACCTCGGCCTGGAGCAACTCAAACTTCGAAGGATGTTCGGTCATGAATACGACTCCTTGATCGTGTACTCCTCACACACCCTGTGTACATCACGCTATGGTTTTGCCTAGTCAGGTCAGCCATAGCTTGGAGACCCCTGCGTGACCTCCAATCGCTCCTACGCGCGTTTCCTCGACACGCGCTGACTCGGTAACCGGCTCACTCCTTCTCCACCAATCGGGCTCGGTATTTGCTGGACGCGCTCGGATGCCATCCCATGGAATGCCGAACGATGTGGGCTGCTTCCACTTCAACTTCAACGCAGCGACGCGTCCGCCGTGCTGGGAGGTGCGTCATCAAGCCTGATAGTCATCATCTGGTGATTACCCGCGATGAATATATCAAAAAAGCCACATCGCGCAACCATGCAGGCGTTTTCGTGCACCGTCTACATCGTAGTACGTCTGGGAACCGTCGGGAGGTTTGGTCGTTGACGCGCGTTCGCGCCGCAACCAGCGGAGCGGCGAGATCCCGTACCCACTTAGATGCGCAAAGAGCGTTACCTTGGGCAACGATTACTTGTTCGACAGGCACACAGCGGTTGACTAATCTGCGGTGCCGTAAAGGTCACGTGCAGAATGCGTAGTGTCCCGACCAGCGTCCTCTGTCGGGTCAGGGTAGCCGATTCATCAGAGAAGAGCGATTCAGACAAGAACGATCACACCACTGGTCACTCGACACTGGTCACTCGGCACTGGTCACTCTACTAGTCGCGGAGCGAGGGAAAGCACACGGTGAGAACCGCGATACAGACGAGGGCTAGCGTCGAGGCGCCGACTACTGCCGCAGGCGCACCGAAGGCATCGGCACATGCTCCGATGGGAAGCTGCCCAAGCGGTAATAATCCCCAGGTCAACATATAGATCGATAACACGCGGCCGCGCACTGCATCGTCCACCTGGAGTTGGAGAACGGTGTTGTTGATTGACATCAGCGCGGCACTCGCGGCTCCGGCAGCAAGAAGAAGGAGTGCCGCGACAATCGGCTGTGGCGTGATGGCGAACACCAGGACGGTCGCGGTGAATAGCGCGGCGCTGATGATTTGGATCCCAGGAATCTCAGCGAGTCTCCGCCAACCGGCAACCGCGAGCGCTCCTATAACCGAACCGACGCCGGTGCACGCCATCAGCAGTCCGAGTCCGGTAGCGCCGAGGTTGAGCTCGTCGCGCGCGAACACCGGCAGGAGATTGATGTAGGGCATGATCAGGACCGTGGCAATAGTCGCCAGGAGTATCAGCCCTGTCAAAAAACGGTCGCGGGCGATGACAGCGACCCCTTCCGACACACTGCCAAGGACAGAGCTAACGACTTTGGGCCGGTCGCGCGGAGATTTCGGGACGCGGCTCGTCCAGAATAGAGCAGCGATTTGCATTACCGCGGCGAGGGCAAACGTGCCGCCAGCCCCAACAAGCGCGATCATGACGCCGGCAATTGATGGGCCAAACACACGGGTCGCATTTTGTCCTGCGGCGTTCAACCCCACGGCGTTACGAATGAGGGAGCGCTCGACCAACGCGGGGACCATCGCGTTGCGGGTCGGGAAGATGAATGCCATTACTGAGCCGTAGAGGAAGGAGAGGAGTAGGATCGACCACGGCGCAATGGCTCCGGTGATCACGAGCACAGCGAACGCCAACGAGATCAACATGATGCCGGTCTGCGCACAGAGCAGCACCGTGCGGCGGTCAACCCGGTCAATGATGACCCCTGTCGGGAGCGCCAAGAACAGCAGGGGTATGCCGCCGGCGAAGCCGGTTAGCCCGACAAAGAACGGTGAATCGGTCAGGTCGAGCGCCAGCCAACCGACCGCGATCTGATACATCCAGAATGCGGTGTTGGTGACCAGCGTGCCAAACCATAGGTCGCGGAATGAAACCGATGCGCGCAATGCGCGGAACAGCCCGCTGGCTTCCACCGGGGCAACGCGTTCCACTGGTTCAGACCGCACGGGCGCGGGATCAGTCTCCCGCCGGTCGAGCGACGTGTCTCGTGCCAAGATCCTCACTCCCGCGCACAGACTATCACGTTGCGACGGGGAGTGCGCATCGGGAACCTTTACTACATGCGTGGTGGATTGGTGAGCCGCTTCGACCGGTGATCGACGCGTTGAGCCAGACGAGTCACCCGCTGTCGCTCGAGGATATCGTGGTCGATGGCATCAACGAACGCGCGCAAACGCTGGGTCGCGGCATCGATTGCGCCTGCGTCCGATGTCGATGTGGACAATGGCAATCCTAACGTGACGGCCTGGTATTGCTGGGCCAGCGGCATGGCACTCAGTGTCGTTTCTGTGAGCCGCTCACGAAGGACATACGCTCCACTGCCCGCCACGTGCCGCGTAAGGGTGGGAGCAGCGCGCCGCTTCCAGAGCGGCCCTTCGGCCAAGGCAACCGTCGGCGTATGCGTCGGGCTTACCTGGAGGTTGACGATGAACGTCGACTCCGGCGCGAGGTTGTTCTCGCGAAGCAGCGCTGCGAGAGTCACCCCGGAGATCGACCCAGCTCCGGCGACAAATCCCCAGATATCGACCCAGCGAGCAGGGTGCGCTCGCACCTCGGTTGCGAGCTGCATGAGCGTCGAGATCTGAGGCTCGGCGTTACTGGTTGGGTCCGCATCTGTGGAGGAGGAGCGATCTGCGACAAGCAGCAGGAGCGCCAGCAGAACCGCAGCGGGCAGAAGAAAGAACCATGTAGGAAGCGCCGTGACGGCGACCGCACGTAGCAATGGTGTTCCGCCGGCAAGGAGGCCGGCCGCGAATACAGCTCGTTCGAGCCGAGAGAAAAGCGGTGCAACGATCTGCGGGTAGACCCGGCCGCGTCGCAGGGTATCCAGCGGTGCAACAAGGATGAGCGTTCGGACATTCTGTCGCTGTGCCGGTACGGCTGCGAGGACGCTCGTGGTGCTGGTCTGTGGGACAACGCGGGCGATCAGGCCTTCGCCAGCCGTTTCGGCTGCATATAGCGCGAGGATCAGCGCGACCAGCACCGCCGCAACGAATGGCAGGAACAAACCGATCAGCAATGCCGCAAGGAGCATCGGCAGGATGACAAGCTCTGCGTAATGCTGCACACCCGGAGCGCGGCCAGTTAGCGTGAGCGACGGAATGGCAACCGCGTGGAACCTGTCCATCACGACACGAGCGGCGCGTTGCTCGTTGCAGGAGCCGGCCTGGCGGTTCTCCGGCAGGTTCAGCTCCCACCCCTGCGGCGTCTTCCCAGCCGCGCGGTCATGCGCATCCCCGGTCGTTTGGTGAGGAGCTGTGGCGACGTCGTCGGTGCTGACCATGGGTTACCGCCGTTGGCAGGGTTTGTACGAACAGAGTGTAGCGACATCTTTTCACGGCTCGAACTGGCCGTCAAGCGCTGTGCAATGCCGTTGACACAGTAATTTCATGCGCGTCGAAGGAGTTACGGAGCGGACTGCGTGCGATTGACATCGACGCAGCGGTTGCGAACACTTGCCGAATGGCAGAGCATCGTAGAACAACGGGAGCGCCAACCATCGACCCTCGCGACCTTGACCTATTCGAACGCATCCTGCGTCACGAAGAGCGTACTGGCTTTCAGGACACCAGCACGTCGCTTGGTTTGGCGCGCTTCTTCAATGAGCGTGCGCAGACCGTAGCGGAACAGCAGCGCCGTCCGGTAGAGCGACTTGCTGCCCTGTTTGCCGATTACCGCGACCTGTCGGAACTCCAGCGGCGCGCACGTGTTGACGCTTGCAGGCGCGCGCTTGCAGAACTCCGCGCAGGGTGTGCCGCTCCAGACCCGACCGCTGTTCAGCAGCCGAGCACTGCGCCTGCGGCCAACCGGCAGGAGATGCCGCCTGGACTTCAGTCTACCCAACCGGCGCGGAAGGTGGTCGACCGGCGTCCACGGGTTGGGGCGCTGTCCGATTCGGTGCGACTGTTGCCAGGTGTCGGGGAGGGCCGTGCGCGACAACTGGAACTGCTTGGCGTGCGGACGATCCGCGACCTGCTCCACTTGTACCCGCGTCGTCACATCGACTATTCGAACGTCGAGAAGATACGCGACCTCTGGTTTGGGCGCGTGTCGACGATCCAGGGAACCGTCGAAACCGTCGAGGAGTCTCGCACACGCACCGGCAAAACCTTGGTGACAGTTGCGGTGCGGGATGAAACAGGCGTGATCCACGCGACGTGGTTCAACCCGTATGTTGCCAAGCAACTGCAGCCTGGCACGCGGGTGTCGCTCTCTGGGCGTGTCGAGCATATGCGCGGGTCGCTCGTCCTCAACAGTCCGGAGTGGGAGCTGTTGGAGTCCGACTTGCTCAGCACCGGCAGATTGACCCCGGTCTACCCCCTCACGAAGAACCTGTATCAGAAGACATTGCGGCCGATTGTGCGTGCTGGGCTGGACGTCGGACTCCCGCTGGTCGAGGAGTTCCTGCCGGCTGATATGCGTGAAGAAGAAGGGCTGTTGGGCTTGCGCGATGCGCTCGCCTGGGTGCACTTTCCCGAAGGAGCGACTGCCGCTGAGGCGCAGCGAAACCTGCGGCGTGCACAGCAGCGCCTTGCGTTCGATGAGTTCCTCACCCTGCAGCTCGGGCTTTTGCGCCGCAAGCGCGCCTGGCAGGCTCAGCCAGGACACGCCATGCCAGTGGACCACGAGGCGGTTGGGCGGTTCGTCAGGGCGTTGCCGTTCACGCTAACGCGTGCCCAGCGACGCGCCCTTCGAGAAATTTTGGAAGGGCTGGCGGACCCTCGCCCCATGACACGCATGTTGCAGGGCGATGTCGGCTCGGGGAAAACGGTTGTTGCAGCGGCCGCGATGATTGCGGCCATTCGGGCCGGATACCAGACCGCCTTGATGGCTCCGACGGAGATTCTGGCCGAACAGCACGCGCATGGGTTCGAGCGTCTGTTCGCCGCACTACCACCGCACGATCGACCACGGCTGGGGTTCCTGACCGGATCAACCAGCGGCAGAGAGCGCCAGACCGTGCTGGCTGGCGTCCAGGACGGAAGCATCGACCTGCTGATCGGCACCCACGCACTGATCCAACTGGGTGTCGAGTATGCCAACCTGGGTTTTGTCGTGATCGACGAGCAGCACCGCTTCGGTGTGGAGCAGCGTGCAGCGTTACGCAACAAGGGGTTACATCCTGACGTGCTGGTGATGACGGCCACGCCGATCCCACGCACGCTCGCCCTGACATTGCATGGTGACCTCGATGTTTCGACGCTCGATGAGCTGCCGCCTGGCCGGCAGCCGATCGTGACGCGGTGGATGACCGGGCGCCAACGCCGAGAGGCGTACCAGTTCATCCGCGACGAAATCGCGCGGGGGAGGCAAGCATTCGTTATCGTTCCTCTTGTTGAAGAGTCCGAAGCCGTCGATGCAAAGGCGGCAGTAGCGGAGTACGAACGTCTGAAACGCGACGTATTTCCAGATCTGCCAGTTGGGTTGTTACATGGCCGCCTGAAGCCCGCCGAGAAGGAGGCGGTGATGACCGCGTTCCGGGATGGTGACGTTAGCGTGCTCGTCGCGACGTCGGTCGTTGAAGTGGGCATCGATGTGCCAAACGCAACGGTGATGATGGTTGATGGGGCTGACCGTTTTGGACTCGCACAACTGCACCAGTTTCGTGGTCGGGTTGGTCGTGGAGCGGAGCAATCGTATTGCTTGCTGGTGGCGGATGATGTGAGTCAGGAGGGACGGCGGCGGCTGGAATCTCTTGTCGATTCACAAGATGGATTCTACCTGGCGCAGGTCGATTTGGAGCTGCGTGGCCCAGGTGACTATCTCGGTACGCGTCAAAGTGGCTTGCCAGAGATGCAATTCTCGGCGTTCGCCGATGTCCGCGACCTGGAACGTGCACGTTCCCTGGCTGAACGCATCCTCAGTGAGGATCCCGACCTTGCCGGAGCGCAATACGCGCGACTGCGCGCGCGGGTTGAGGCATTCTGGGCGGACAGTGTGGCGGATGTGAGCTAGCCAGATGAGGGTGATCAGCGGCAGCGCACGCGGCAGACGCCTGAAGGGGCCGCCTAGCCATGGCACGCGGCCAATGGCGGACAAGATCCGGGAAGCGTTGTTTTCGGTGCTGGCATCACTCGGCGTCGAGGCAGACCGCGTCCTTGACCTCTATGCTGGAACCGGATCAATCGGGATAGAAGCGTTGTCACGCGGAGCTTCCTGGTGCGACTTTGTTGAACAGAACGCAGCTGCCGCACGTGTGGTGCGCGAGAACCTGGCAAGCGTCGGGTTTGCTGATCGAGGCAACGTGCATCAGATGAGCGTCATGGCGTTTCTCCGCACGGTTAGCCAACCGTACGACCTTGTGATACTCGACCCCCCATACGCGGCCCCCGACATCCTCGAGACACTCGAAGCAACCGGATGTTCAGGCGCTGTCACTGATGGCACGATTATTGCCATCGGGCATTCGCCCCGCGTCGACCTGCCCGAGCGCGTGGGGACGTTGGTCAAGCTACGTGGTCGATGTCATGGCGACTCGTGTTTCGCCGTCTATGATGTCGTTCTCAGCGACGCGCGATCGTCCATGTGACGCCTGATCAGGCCGGCGAGAAGAAGGACAGTGGGGGTATGCAACGTGCGCATCGGCATTTACCCTGGGAGCTTCGACCCAATTACCAACGGGCATATTGATATTGCCCGGCGCGCCGCGCACCTGTTCGACCACCTCATCGTCGCGATCTACGACGGGGGCGGAAAATCTGCGAAGCGCAGCTTGTTCACCGCTGACGAACGCATCACTCTGGCTCGTGGTTGCCTCGACGAGCTCGGCAATGTCAGCGTTGACACGTTTGAAGAGTTGCTCGTAGACTACGCGCGTCGGGTGGGGGCACAGACGATCGTCCGAGGGCTGCGAGCAGTATCAGATTTCGAGTTCGAGTTCAAACTGGCGCATATGTACCAGCATCTTGCTCCGGAACTGGACGTTATTTGTCTGATGACCAGTTCGAGTCATGCGTTCATCAGCTCGAGCATCATCAAAGAAGTCGCCTCGTTGGGGGGATCTGTGCGTGGGCTGGTTCCAGGAACAGTGGCCGACGCGCTCGAAGCACGGTTTCAGCCCGAGGCGCGCCTACCGAACACCGCTGATGCCTGGCGTCCGGCAAGCGGCGATCACTAACGACGGCAGCGGCGAGATGCCGGCAATCGGAACGAGCAGTACATGGCCCGCGAATCTCGACGGTCTGCGTCCTTGGCGCAACCGACAGATATCAACGCATTGATCGACCGCCTCACGGAATTGGCAACCGACGGACGCCGGTTTCCGATTGGCGGTCGCATCATGATTGACGAACAGGACTTCTTCGATACGCTCGACCAGATCCGTTTGGCGCTGCCGACTGAGATCCAACAAGCTCGGCGAGTGGTGCAGGATCGACAGAAAGTGATTCTGGAGGCCCAGGCCGAGGCGGAGCGCATCGTGAGCGTCGCTCGTGAGAAGGCGAACTACATGATGAGCGACCGTGGGCTGATGGCCGAGGCAAAGGCGCGCGGCGACGACCACATCCGCCAGTCACGCGAGCAGATGCGACGTTCCATGAGCGAGTTCGAAGCGTATGCGCTCAAGGTACTGGAACGCTTGGAAACAACGTTGCGCACCGAGCTTGATGACATTGAGCAGGTCAAAGAGCTCATTCGCCAACCCCGAGCGCGGCTCGACCCGTGAGCCGTGCCTGCACTCAATGCGTTTCCGCACAAATTGGGACGCGAATGTCGCGGCTGCGTCATCACCCGAGAGAATCGCCTGCAGTGGGTTGACCGGGCTGCGCAAGACGGCATATACTCCCAAAGTTGTGCTTGTACGCGGGCTGCGCGCAACTAGCCAGGTGACGACCATGGAACAGAGCGGCGACCACGTCCCTGGTGACAGTGTGACCGTCCTCTACAACGACACGATCATCAATATTGCTCAGCTCCTGAAGGAGAACGTCGGCGCTTCGCGCCGATACATCCTGCGGCTCGACTGGTTTGCGCTGGACCAGGACATCATGGCGCGTGATGTTGAGGCCGACGCGAAAGTGACGCGGATCAACACCGGAGTGCTCGTGACTGGACATACCAGCGGGACCGCATTGATCGAGTGCGTGCGGTGCCTGGAAATGTACGAGCAACCATTTGCGGATGAGTTTGACCAGGAATACCGACCGACGATCGACATCCGTAGCGGTGTGCCAGTGACGCAACCTGAGCCGAATGAGGAGCTCGGCGTGATCGACGACATGCACCAGCTTGATCTCGCCGAACCGATTCGCCAGGTAGCGATCGTTGCATTGCCGATCAAGCCGATTTGCCGGGAAGAATGTCCGGGTCTGCCGGAACAGGCAACACTTGCGCTCGGCAGCGTTGACGAGCGTTTTGAGGCGCTGGAGCGTCTACTGCGTGAGGAAACGGTCGCTGACGAAGGCTAAGCTTGCACAGCCCAGCGACCCGCGATAGTAAGGATAGGGTACGGGAATGGGAGCACTACCAAAACAGCGAATCACCCGCGCGCGGCAGGGACTGCGCCGCCAGCACTTGCGCCTGAAAGCCCCGCACCTGATGGTGTGTCCGCAGTGCCGCGAGATGAAGCGACAGCACCATGTTTGCCCGACGTGTGGATACTACGCCGGTCGGCAGGTTGTCGAAATCGAAGTCCGCGAGCGGCGAAGCAATCCGAACTAACGTCTGCGCGAGAACCCGTTCCCTTGCCCGGCAGTTGCGCCGGACTTGGAGTTCGGGGAAGATCTGATACGTCGCGTTGACTGTTGGGGCGGGAGGGCCACGCGATGCGCTACGCCGCGATCACGGGCTGGGGAATGCATGTCCCGGAACGCGTGCTGACGAACAACGACCTCGAGGAGATGGTTGCAACCTCCGACGACTGGATCGTCAGCCGCACCGGTATACGTGAGCGACGCTTGGCGGCGCCCCACGAAACCGCGACGAGCATGGCTGTGGCTGCAGCGAAACAGGCGTGCGACCGTGCTGGGATTGCGCCGCAAGCGATTGAGCTGATCGTTGTTGGAACATTTACCGCCGATCAGCAGATGCCGTCGATCGCCTGCGAAGTCCACCGTGAGCTGGGAGCAGCGCGCGCTGCGGCGTTCGACGTCAACGCTGCCTGTACCAGTTTCATGTATGCCTTGATTGCGGCGACGCAGTTCGTGCGCACCGGCATGTATTCCACCGTTCTTGTCGTTGGGGTTGACATCAATTCCCGTTTCATCGATTACACCGATCGAGGGACCTGTGTCCTCTTTGGGGATGGCGCTGGAGCGGTTGTGCTGCAAGCCAGCGAGGAGCCCGCTGGGCTGCTCTCCAGTGTGCTTGGCGCCGACGGTTCCGCTGGCCATGTGCTGACGCTGGGTGATCCAGAGCAACTCGCCCACCTCAATGGTGTGAGCGAGATGCCGCGCCCCTACATGAAGATGAACGGTTCCGAAGTGTTCCGCTTCGCGGTGCGCATTATGGGTGACGCAGCCGCCGAAGCGATCGAGCAGGCCGGACTGACCTATCAGGACATTGACGCGCTGGTGCCGCACCAGGCGAATATGCGCATCATTGATGCTGCCGCGCGACGGATCGCATTGCCACGTGAAAAAGTGTGGGTGAACGTCGAGCGCTACGGCAATACATCCTCGGCCTCGGTGCCGATCTGCCTTGTGGAAGCAGAACGCGAAGGGTTCATCCGGGACGGCATGAACGTCGTTGTTGTCGCATTTGGTGGCGGGCTCACGTGGGCGTCGGGCGTGTTGCGCTGGGGTCCGGGGAGCGTCGTCCGGGAGCGGATAGCATGACGCCAGGTGTTGCGTGGGTATTCCCCGGTCAAGGCTCCCAAGCCGTCGGCATGGGTCGTGATCTCGCTGGACGGGCAACAGAGGCCGCTGAAGTCTTCCGCATTGCCGATACCACCCTGAACATGCCGATTTCCGATTTGTGCTGGAATGGCCCCGAGGCGGAGCTTACACGCACGGCAAACCAGCAGCCCGCCGTGTTGACGACCAGCATTGCGCATCTGCGAGTCCTGTTGCGGGAGAACTTGCTGCCCGAACCAGATTATGTGGCCGGTCATTCCCTTGGTGAGTATTCGGCGCTCGTCGCCGCGCAAGCCCTTGATTTGGCGGATGGATTGCGGCTCGTCCGCCGGCGCGGCGAGCTGATGGAGCAGTTTGGTCGCGGCGGGATGATCGCGGTGCTTGGGTTGGATGACGAAGCGCTCTCGCTGGTTGCGAGTGAAAGCGGCGCGGAAGTTGCCAATTTCAACGCCCCCGGTCAGACGACGCTTTCTGGTACTGACGACGCCTTGGCGGTGGCGGAGCTTGCGGCGAAAGCACGGGGCGCCCGGCGAGTCGTTCGTCTGGCGGTGAACGGTGCGTTCCACTCATCGCTCATGGCGCCCGTGGCAGAAGCGCTTCGCAACGACATCGAGCAAACGCACGTTGCCAAACCTCGCATACCATTGATCAGTAATGTCACTGCAGAGCCGATCGTGCACCCGGATGACATCCGACGTGAGCTCGTTGAACAAGTTTGCGCCTCAGTGCAGTGGACCCGTTCGGTCCAGACGATGATCGAACTTGGAGTTTCACACTTTTATGAGATTGGCCACGGCAGCGTGCTGTCCGGGCTCATCGGGCGCATCGACAAGAGCACGACAACCTTCACGTCCGACAAGCTCCTCGCAAGCGGCGGAGCGCGGGCAACGAGCGGAGGGGCACGATGAGCGCCGAACCATCGTCTGGCGTAGCGATCGTCACTGGGGCAGTGCGTGGCATTGGGCGGGCAGTCTGCCTGGAGTTGGCACGCGCCGGGTATCGTGTGGTTGCCAACTACCGAGGGGACGACGAGCTTGCCCAAAGCCTCGTCTCCGAGATCGCACAAGAGGGTGGTCACGCGGTCGCGTTGCGGGCCGATGTGACTGTAGCCGACGATGTCGCTGGTTTGATCGAGGGCACACTGAGCACGTTTGGGCGGCTTGACGTGCTCGTGAACAACGCCGGCATCACCCGCGATACGTTACTCATGCGCATGAGCGAGACTGACTGGGACGCGGTCTTGACGACGAACTTGAAAGGCGCCTTCCTCTGCTCAAAGGCGGCGATCCGGCCGATGATGCGCCAGCGTTCCGGTTCGATCATCAACCTCACCTCGGTGGTGGGTTTGGTCGGGAATGCCGGACAGACGAACTACGCGGCAGCGAAGGCAGGGCTGGTGGGATTCACCAAGTCGCTTGCCAAAGAGGTCGGGTCGCGTGGCATTACCGTCAACGCGGTCGCCCCTGGGTTTATCGAAACCCGGCTCACCGACGTTCTGCCAGACGAGCTCAAGGGAACGATCCAGACGCAGATCCCTCTCGGACGCATGGGCAGGCCGGAAGACGTTGCTGGCGTGGTTGCGTTTTTGGCCTCTCCGGCTGCGCGGTACATCACCGGGGCAGTGATCTCGGTCGATGGTGGACTGTTCATGGCGACCTGATCGCACGGGGCGATCGACCAGAGACATGGACCGATGTTCGAGAAGATTCTGATTGCGAACCGAGGTGAGATCGCGCTGCGGGTGCTACGTGCCTGCCACGACCTCGGCGTGCCTGCGGTTGTTGCCTACAGCGATGTCGATCGTGATTCGCTGCCGGTGCGCTTAGCCGATGAGGCCGTGTGCATTGGGCCGGCCCCGGCGGCGAAGTCGTACAACCACATACCCTCGGTCATCAGCGCGGCGCTTGCGACTGGCTGCGATGCGATTCACCCTGGGTATGGCTTTCTTGCAGAGAATGCATACATCGCCGAGATTTGCCGGGAGTGTGGCCTCACCTTCATCGGGCCGGAACCCGGTGTAATTGAGCTAATGGCGGATAAATCGACCGCGCGCCAGACAGCGCGCAGAGCTGGTGTGCCTGTGTTGCCCGGTACACCCGACGCGCTGACCGGCGCGCTGGATATCCGCCAGCTTGCCAAGGACGTTGGCTTCCCGATGATCCTCAAGGCTGTCGCCGGAGGTGGTGGTCGCGGGATGCGCATCGTCAACGACGAGCGTGACTTGCTGCGGCTCCTGCCCCTTGCGCAGGCTGAGGCGCAGTCGGCCTTTTCAAACGGGGGCGTCTACGCAGAGCGATACCTAGAACGTCCGCGTCACATTGAGGTGCAGGTGCTCGCCGACAAGCACGGGAAGGTGCTGACGCTCGGTGAACGTGACTGTTCGCTCCAACGCCGGCACCAGAAGCTTATTGAGGAAGCGCCAGCGCCGGCAATATCGAAGAAACTGCGTTCGGCGCTCGAAAAGTCAGCGGCGAAGATCGCCAAAACGATCAATTACACCGGAGTCGGCACATTCGAGTTCCTGGTGGATCAAGACGAGAACTCGTACTTCATCGAAGCAAACACGCGTGTGCAAGTTGAGCATCCTGTTACCGAAGCAGTGACCGGCATCGACATCATCGTCTGGCAGATCCGCGTAGCGGCGGGAGAGCCGCTACCATTTAGTCAGGGTGACGTCGTCGTCCGCGGCCATGCGATTGAATGTCGGATCAACGCCGAGAATGCATTCCAAGGGTTCAGCCCCTCAACCGGCGTGGTTAGCGGGTTTCTTGGGCCAGGAGGACCGGGTATTCGCATCGACACCCATCTCTACCCAGGGTACGTCGTCCCCCCGAACTATGACTCACTCATTGGCAAGGTCATCGCCTGGGGAAATACGCGTGAAGAAGCGATTGCCCGGATGCGCCGGGCAATTTCCGAAACAATGATTGTCGGGATCGAAACGACGCTGCCGTTCTACCGCATGGTCTTGGACGACCCAACATATCGTTCCGGCAAGCTGGACACCGGATTAGTCAACCAGATGCTGGAAACGATGGCGCCACTGCCGACAGGTTCAGTTGAACCCGTACTGGCTAACCACAACTCGTAACGCGAGGACTATTGTGACGGAGCACCTTCCCGCAGCGAAGAGCGCAGCGCGTCATCAAGCTCGCACGCTGGCGTTGCAGGTCTTGTTCGAAGTTGACTTGACCCATCACCCTGTCGATGACGTGCTCGCACGGCATCAGCACGACCTGGCGTTGCCTGACGAGGTGCGCGACTATGCAACCCGGCTCGTCAATGGCGTGATGCGCGATCTCGTGGAACTTGACCGCACCATCGGTGCTGCTGCGCCAGCATTCCCCGTCGAACAGCTCGCTGCGGTCGATCGCAACATTCTGCGGATTGCGCTTTACGAGCTCCGCAACGAACGCGATGTCCCGATCAAGGCAGCGATCAATGAAGCGGTTGAGCTCGCTAAGCATTTCGGCGGCGACCAGTCGAGTAAGTTCGTTAATGGTGTGCTCGGAACGATTGCCCGTGAGGCTGGGCGGTAAGCCAAAATGCCCTCTGGAACGCCATTGGGAACGCTTGAGCGCATCGTGCATAATACCGTCGGCGTTTCGCCCCGGCGCAGTCCGGGGCGCATCCGTTCGTAGCTTGCGAAGCGTTATCTGACCAACTGCGCGCCGGGCGTCCGGGGAGCGGATGCGGACAGCCTCCCGATAGGCTGTCGCCAGATAGTACAAGGGGGAGGGACCTGCATTGAGTGCCGTGCTGGAGCGTGTACAGGCAATCGTTTCCGAGCAGCTTGGAGTCGAGCCGGAGAAGGTTGTTCCCGAAGCCGAGTTCGTTGCGGATTTGAACGCCGACTCACTTGACCTGGTCGAGCTCATCATGACGCTCGAAGAGGAGTTCGGCATCGAAATCTCCGACGAAGAAGCTGAGAAGATCGTCAAAGTGAGCGATGCGCTTGAATTCATTGAGGAGCAATCCGGCAGGTAACGCATCGCGGTTGGTACAGCCCTGGTGAGCGTGCCCGGACGCGCACGCGCGTTCAGCGCGGAGTGTGCGATCCGGGCGTTGCGTTTGTACGTATCTCCACCGAGACCACCGGCGCCGCGCATCGCCGTGTTTTGTTACAATCGCGCTATCTGGTGCGACACAGCGGATTGCCTTGTGCTTCTGTGTTGCGCCGTTTCACTCGGCTCCGCCCCGAGGCGTTGGAGATGGAGATCCGCTCCCGGCGTGCCGAAACATTGATGACTCTGCGGGCGATGCGGCACGAGCCGCCGCCCGGCGTGAAACCGTGAACGCGCATGGCCAGCATTCGTGAACGCATGCCTTCGGGCCTCCCCTTTGGACGTGGACAGACTGTCCCGGTAGAGCCAGAGGAGGAAGAACCCGAAACGTTTGCGGAGATGACCCTCGCTGAGCACCTCGAAGAGTTGCGGCAGCGAATTCTCTATTCCGCGTTGGCGATCTTCGGTGGGTTCGTTGCAGGGATCGCGCTCGCCAACCCGGTGCTGAAGAAGATCGCCGAGCAGGCGCAGGTTCCCGATACGGGGTTGCAGGCGATCAGCCCCACGGAGCCGTTTACGGTTTTCATGAAGGTCGCGCTCTATATCGCGATTGCGATCGCGATGCCGGTGCTGATCTGGCAGTTTACCCGCTTCCTCGCGCCGGGATTGACGCGACGAGAGCGACGGGTCATGTTCCGCGCGATTCCGTTCATCTTCCTGTCGTTTGTTGGCGGGGTCGCGTTCGCGTTCTTTCTGCTGGCGCCACGCGCCCTGAGTTTCCTATCACAGTTCAACAGCGGGGCGATGGATTGGAACCCGCGCGCCGAGGAAGTGATCTCCTTCTACCTGACACTGATGATCGGTGTAGGGTTGATGTTTGAGCTTCCGCTGGTGATTTATGCGTTATCGTGGATCGGCATCGTCAACACGGCGATCCTCTCGCGCTTTCGGAAGTTCGCTGTGTTGCTAGTGATGGTCGCGGCGGCAATCATCACTCCAACCCCTGACCCCTTCAATATGATGCTGGTTGCAATTCCGATGTACGCGCTGTACGAGATTGGGATCATCCTGTCGCGCCTTACCCCACGCGCCAAGCGTCAAGCTGAGAACCGCTAAACTCCCGTCAGGTTGAGTTCGGTCTCCGCTCGTGGGTGGACGTCGAGCGTGCGTTCATTGCGATAGGTGACCAGTCCTGGCCCTCCGCCACGGATCTTGCGGACAAAACGCCGCTCCGTCACGTCGACGGGTACGGTCGTCGACCCACGGCCGTCGCTGTACCAGGCAGCGAGGGAGGCAGCGCGGGTGAGGACTCCTGCGTCGTCAGGGCCGTTCCACCGCAGGATTACGTGTGCACCTGGCATGTTCCGGGCGTGCAGCCATAAGTCGCCGGGATTGGCGAGATCGAAGCGGCAGTCCACGACCACCCAGCGCGGGTCGGCGAGGTGCGGCGTGAGGTCAGCGGGACGAATCAATGTCGTGTGCATGGCCCTACCTCAGCGCCGTCGCCAGCTGGTGCAGGAATACAACATCCAGAGTTTGACGTCCTGCTCGACTTGCCACCGGTGAGACACCGCGTGGCGCGGGCCACTGCACGTGGACGCGAGGCCGAGGAGCCTCGGTCCCTGCCTGTCGTCGGGGGGTACCCCGGCGGCACCGTTGCGAACCATGAATGACATCGACCTGTCGGCCCTTCGTGCCCGGCTCGCTTCCTCCTCCGGTCCGGCGTACTGGCGGAGCCTGGACGAGCTGGCGC
>QEUZ01000320.1 GCA_003577355.1 Chloroflexota bacterium
CTGGGTGCCGTTGCCGTGGTGGACATCCCAGTCGACGATGGCGATCCGCCCGACGCCACGGTTGCGAGCGTGCCGCGCGGCAAGCACGACGTTGTTGAAGACGCAGAAACCCATGCCCTGGTCTGGCATGGCGTGGTGGCCGATCGGCCGCAACAGGCCGTAGCCGGCAGTAACGCGCCCGTCCAGCACCGCATCGGTCAGTTCCAGCGCGCCGCCGGCGGCTAGCAGCGCTGCGTCGTACGACCCGGTTGCGACGCGCGTCTGGTCGTCGAGCATTCCGCCGCCGGAGGCACAGATGCGCTGCACCTCGGCGATGTACTCCGGCGTGTGGAAGAGCTCGATTTCCGCCAGCGTGGCTGGCCTGGTCGCGACTGGGACGAGTTGGCTCGCAAGCCCTGACCCCGTGATGAGCTGCGCTGTCCGGTTCGTGATGCGGTTGTTCGAGTAGTGCTCGACCGGGTCCATGACGGCGCCGTCGGGGAATGTCCGGCCCGCTTCCCCGGTATCGTGCTGGAGGAACGCCGGGTCCCAGACGTAGCCGATGCGTCTGCTGGGCATAGGCTCTGCCTTTCTTGCGACGGTCATCCTCGTGGATGCTCGGATGACCTGGATCAGCAGGGAAGGGGAAGTCCTCGCAGGCTCCCCTAACCCCTGTGCCTGATGGTGCCCCGGGTCAGGCGATGACGTGCAGCTCGCGCGGCGTTTGGCCGAGCCAGCGCGCGTCGGTTTCGGTGAACATAATCGAGTCGATCAACATGCAGTACCCCACCATGCGCGGCAGGTAGAACTGCGCTTCATGGTTCACGACCAGCCCCGGTTCGAAGACCTGGTCGCCGGTGTCGACGTGTGGGCCGTAGTTGAACTCGCCAACCCAGTCGGGCGGGAAGGCGATGCCTGTCTCGTAGCCGCCGACGTAGCCGCGATGCTCCCAGAGGCCAACCTCTTCGTAGTAGCCGCGCACCGCCTCGTTGAACTCGTGGATCGGCAGGTTCGGCCGCAGGAGCGGCTCGACGGTGGTGAACATCCGCGCGGCCAGGTTGATGCGCCGCGCGACGTCCGGGTGCGGCTCGCCGATTGCGAAGTTGCGGGCGACGTTGACGTGGTAGCGGTTGTAGACGCCGCAGACATCGACCAGCACGACCTCGCCCGGCATGATTTGCTTGCGCGATGCCAACCCGTGGCCGGTGGGGGTCTTGATCCCGGAGAGCACCGGCAGGGTGATGCCGGCGTTTTCGCCGCCAGCGCGCGCCATCGCGGCGATGACCTCGCCGTAGACCTCCAGCTCGGTCACGCCAGCGCGCAGCGTATCCCGTGCGGCGGCCAGCCCGATATCGGCGATGCGCGCGGCGGTCTCCATAACGGCCAGCTCTTGCGGGGACTTGAGCTTGCGCGCCGAGCGCACGACATCGGTGCCGTCGGTGACGCTGCAGCCGGCGCCCTCGAACGCGGCCTGGAACCGTTCGCTGACCACCCGGTTCGGCCGGTAGCTCCACATTTCCAGCCCAACTGTGCCGGTCAGCCAGCCTGCGGCGCGCAGCTCGCCGACGATGAACTCGATCGCGCTGCCACGCTCCGGGTTGCGCACGTCAGACGCTACTGACGATGCCCGCCCCAGCAACGTCTCAGCGGCGCTGTCGAAGAGGATGAAGTGGTCGTGGTCGACGTGGACGGCGATGCCGCTGCTGGCCGCCCAGGCCTTCGGGCTCTGCGCCTGATACCACTCGTTGGCGTAGCCGCTGAGGTAGCACATGCCTTCCGGCGACATCACGTAGAGGAGGTCGATGCCGGCTTCGGCCATGCCTGCCCGGATGCGGTCGAGCCGCCGCCGGTACTCCGCCAGGGAGAACGGGGCCTCCATCGCTGGGGCGCCGTACTTATGGGCGCGCTCCTTGTCGTTGAGCTGCTCGCCGGCTTCCCACGGTTCGTATGCCATGTTTGTCGCTTCCTTCCCTCGTGGCGGCCAATGCCGGGGCGCTGTCCAGTGCGTATCCCTGCTGGGGTATCCAAGCAGGAGTCGGAACTGCCTGGGGGTGCACGAGTGTTCCAACCACCGTCCACTGTCGGGTCAGGGTCGCTCGTCTCATCAGAGAAGAGCGCATCCGACAGAGACGCTCAAACCACTGGTCACTGGTCACTCCACTAGGCCCGGATGCGTTGCAGGTCCGGGTCGTAAAACGCTTTGGTGTGGATGATTGCCGGGTAATCCTCGCCGGCTGCCGAGCGGAGTGTGACGGTCGTGCCGGCCTTGGCGACGTCGATCGCGACGTAACCCAGCGCCAGCGCCTTCCCAAGGGTCAGCCCGCGCCCGGCCGAGGTGACCTTGCCCACTTCGCGGCCGTCAAACCAGATGGTGTCGTCGCGGGCTGGGACATACGAGAGGTCTGGCAGCTCGAAGCCGACGAGCCTGCGGGTAACGCCTTCCTCCTTCTGGCGCTGGATCACGGCCCGGCCACTGTAGTCGGATTTCTTGTCCAGGCGCACCGTCCAGCCGAGTCCGGCTTCCACCGGGGTGTTCCCCTCGCTGATGTCCAGCCCGAAGAGCGGGTATTTTTTCTCGACGCGAGTGGTGATGAGCGCGCCAAGCCCGGCCGGCTTGAGGCCGTAGTCTGCGCCGGCGGCCATCAGGGCATCCCACATGTATTCGCCGTAGTCGCGCGAGTAGTACAGCTCGTAGCCGAGCTCGCCGGAGTAGCCAGTGCGCGAGAGGATAACCGGCACCTCGGCGACGGTCGTGCTGACCAGATGGTAGTAGGGCAACGCGGCGGTCGAGAGGTCGGCATCGGTAATGCCGCTGAGGATCTCGCGCGACTTCGGCCCCTGGACCGAGAGGTAGGCGGTGCCGGGGATGGTGTTGGTGACGTGGGCGCAGAGTCCGCGGGCGTGCTCGGTGATGCGCTGCTCAATCGTCGCGACCCGCGAGGGGGTGGCGATCACCCAGTAGTGCTCCGGCGAAAAGCGGTAGCAGGTCAGGTCGTCGAGCATCCCACCCTGTTCGTTGCAGAACGAGGTGTAGATCACCTGGTTGTCGCTGAGCCGGTCGAGGTCGTTGACCACCAGCCGGTTCAGGAGAGCGTGGGCATCTTTGCCCTTGACGTCGATCGGCCCCTGGGAATAGACGTCGTACAGCCCGGCGGCCTCCCGTGTCGCCTTGTGCTCCTCCTCGATCGAGGTGAACCACTGCGCGACGATGAAGCCGGGGCGGTCCGACAGCTCGGCCCCCAGTTCCAGGAACTTGTGGTAGTACGGGGTGTGCTTCAGCGGCGGCATGTGGTCTCCCTTCCATATGACCCAAGCCCACGTTGCGGCGGCCGGGGGGTGGATCATCTGCCACAGTCGCGGCCTGTTGCGCGGCTGGCCCACACGGGCCGGCGTCTGATGGCCCCATCGCGAGCAAACGATCGAGCTGCATGCAGACGACGGACACGTACTTGGCATCGACCGGACAGGCCTGATGCTGCGAGAATAGCATGACTGGCCAGTTCTGGCGCGCTGTCAAGGCCGGGGGGTGGGGAGCCCCCGAGAATTCCTCGTTCCTCTGGGAAGCCGGCCGCAGGTTCGCCAGCGATGTTCCTTGGGCGTGTTGTCGGTAGAGGAGGGACGCATGACGAAGCAGTACGATGCGGTCATCATCGGTGGCGGCCACAATGGGCTTGTCGCATCGTTCTACCTGGCGCGCGCCGGGTTCGAGGTGTGCGTGCTCGAACGCTTCGAGGGGGTCGGCGGGGCAGCCTACAGCGAAGAGATCGAAGGCGCGCCAGGGCACATCGCCTCGACCGGTTCCTACGTCCTCTCGCTGGCGCCGCAGAAGATCCTGAACGACCTCGACGCCTGGGAGCACGGGCTGGAGCTTGTCCACCGCAACCCGCGCTCGTTCACGCCCTACCCGGACGGCAGCTATCTGGTCGGCTGGGAAGAGCCGGAACGCTACAAGGCGGATGTCGCGCGCTTTTCGCCGCACGACGCTGAGGCGCTCGGCCACTTGGCCGCGATGACCCGCCGTGGGGCAGAGATCATGGACAAGTTCATCCTGCGCAACCCGCCGTCGTGGGCTGAGTTCGCCGCCGAGTTCACCCAGCCCGGCGACGAGCACGTCTTCCAGAAGCTCTTCATCGGCTCGGCCGCTGGGCTTGCCGAATACTTCTTCGAGCACGAATACACCCAGGGGGCGCTCTGCGGTGGCGCGCTGATCGGCACATTGCGCGGCCCGCGCGACGCCGGCACCGCCTACAATCGGCTCTACCTGTCGATGGGCATGGCAACCGGCAAGCGCGGCGCCTGGTCGTACGTGCGTGGCGCGATGGGTTCGGTCAGCCGCGCCTTCGCTGCTGCCGCGCGGCTGAAGGGGGTTGAGATCCGCACCAACACCGAAGTCGCCAACGTCATCATCAAGGACGGCCGCGCGACTGGCGTCGCCCTCACCAGCGGCGAGGAGGTCTATGGCAAGGTCGTGCTCTCCAACGCCGACCCGCAGCGCACGTACCTGAAGCTGGTCGACCGCAAGGAGCTTCCTGCGCAATACGTCCGCGATATCGAGGCGATCCAGATCGAGTCGGCTGTGCTGAAGATCAACCTGGCGATGGAGGAGCTGCCGCGCTTCACTGCGCTGGACGGCCCGGAGGCCGACTACAGTTGGGGCTACACCGGTGGGCTGCTGATCTCGCCGAGCATCGACTACGTCGAGCGCGCCTGGGACGACTCCCGCGCCGGACGCCCGTCCGACTACCCGATCATGAACATCCACTGCCAGTCGGCGGTCGACCGCAGCGTCGCGCCGGAGGGCAAGCACACGATGTCGATCTTCACCCAGTTCTTCCCCTACACGTTAGCGGAAGGCACCTGGGACGAACGCCGTGATGAGCTGGCCTGGCATACCCTCAAGCGGCTGGCCGAGTACGCGCCGAACGTGCTGGATTCGGTGATCGCGATGCAGGTGCTGGGCCCGCCCGACATCGAGGCGCGTTTCGGGCTGACCGGCGGGAACATCTACCAGGGCGACCTGGTGCCGGAGCAGGCGTTCGACATGCGCCCGGTGCCCGGCAGCAAGAACTACGAAGGCCCGATCCGTGGCCTCTATCTCTGCGGCAGCGGCGCCTGGCCGGGTGGCTGCGTGATGGGCGCGCCGGGCCACAACGCCGCCCACGAGGCGATCGCCAAGCTCCAGGCGGGGGCGTACAACTGA
>QEUZ01000321.1 GCA_003577355.1 Chloroflexota bacterium
CTCATGAGAAGCGCCGCCCACTCTGGGCGGAGGTGAATACCCCAGTTCGGATACAGCACGCCAGCCGCGACCGGAATGGCGAGCACGTTGTAGATGCTGGCCCAAAACAGGTTCTGGCGCATCTTGCGGAGCGTGGCGCGCGCCAGGCTGATGGCATGCACGACATCGAGCGGGTCACTCTGCATCAGCACGACCCCAGCCGTCTCAACCGCGACATCCGTGCCTGCGCCGATCGCGATGCCGACATCGGCGGTTGCCAATGCGGGTGCATCGTTGACGCCATCGCCAACCATTGCCACGCGACGTCCGCTGGACTGGAGCGCGCGCACCTCGTCAGCCTTATGCGACGGCGCCACCTCGGCTATGACGTCGGTGACGCCGAGCTCTTGGGCGACGGTCTCGGCGGTGGAGCGCACATCGCCGGTTAGCATCAGTGGCCGGATGCCGAGATCGCGCAGGCTCGCAACCGCCTGCGCAGCGGTCGGGCGCGGCGTATCGGCGATGCCGAACACTCCGGCTGGCACACCATCGATAGCCACCAGCACGGGCGTCTGCCCGCGCGCTGAAAGTGTGGCGACGTGCTCGTGCAGTGGCGCGGGGTCGACCCCTTCGCGTTCCAGGATGCGCGCATTGCCGGCCACAACCCGGTGGCCGCTCACACTCGCGGTGATCCCTTCACCGGCGACTGATGCAAAGGCTGTTGCAGCCGGTGGGGTAATCTCGCTTGCCTCAGCGTACCGCACGATGGCTGCTCCGAGGGGATGCTCGCTATCACGCTCGGCGGCTGCGACGAGCGAGGTGAGGGTGCGCGTGTCCCAGCCCGGTTGCGGCAGCACATCGGTTACGCTGGGCCGGCCGACCGTCAATGTGCCCGTCTTGTCCAGGACCACGGTATCGACTGTTGCCAGGCGTTCCAGGGTGGCCGCATCCTTGATGAGAATACTGTGGCGCGCGCCAATGCCGGTCCCCACGGCAATGGCGGTTGGTGTTGCTAGCCCGAGCGCGTCCGGGCAGGCAATGACGACGGTTGCCACAGCAAATGTGAGCGCAGTGATGACCGAGGCATCGCCGATAGATAACCAGATGACGAAGGTGACAATGCCGGAGCCAACCGCCAGCACTACTAGCCAGGAGGCAGCACGGTCGGCCAAGCGTTGAGCCGGAGCTTTGCTCGCCTGTGCCCGTTCCACTAGGGCAACGATCTGCGCCAGGGTGGTATCGGGGCCAACGCGCGTCGCCTGCATCAGCAGGCTGCCGCTGCCGTTGACCGAACCGCCAATAACAATGTCGCCCGCCGCTTTCGCTACTGGGCGACTCTCGCCGCTCACAAGCGATTCATCGACGTGCGACGAGCCGTCCAGTACCACGCCATCAACCGGCACACGGCTTCCCGGCCGCAGGCGGACGATATCTCCCGCGACGACTGCACTCGTCGGGACTTCCAGGTCGGCCCCATCGCGCACCACGATGGCTGTGGGTGGGGCCAAGTCGAACAAGGCTTGTAACGCCGCCGTGGTCCCGCGCCGGCTGCGCATCTCCATCCAGTGGCCAAACAGCACGAACGTCACCAGCAGCGCCGCTGCTTCAAAAAAGGTCTCTCCGTCGCTGAAGATGGTGAGACCGACTGAGAAGCCCCACGCCGCCAGCACACCGGTTGCGACCAACACGTTCATGTTCAACGCGCGATGTTTCAGCGCGTAGTAGGCGCCGCCGATGAACATCCATCCACACCAGAAGACAATCGGGGTTGCGGTAACCAGCATGATCCAGTTGGCCGGCCCGGGGAGCTCCAGACCCAGCAGGTTCACCGCGACGGGCGAATACAGGAAGGTTGGGATGCTCAGCGCGAGCGCAACGAAGAAGCGCAGGCGCATCTCGCGCTCCATCGCTGCGGCCGCGCCGGGAGTGGACAGCGCCGCGCCGTGGTGCGCATGCGGGTCAACCACCCGCTCGCTGGGCGCCGCGTGCGCTGCGTGGCTTTCGTGGTCTGCTGGGTGCGGCATCGCGGTTGCCGGCGCTGTATGCCCGTCGTGCCCGTGTGCAGCATGCAACGCCTGATAGCTGAACTGCATCTTCTCCTGGGTTGTCCCCAGTGTGATCGGAGCCATGGCGACTGCATGGGCGAGGCGTGGGCCGGCAGCAGCGTGGTGGTCCCGATCGTCAGCACAGTGATAGCCGGCAGCGCGCACAATGTTCCGTAGCCGCTCGGCGGAGTTGTCGCCGTCGGCAAACGCGGCGTGGAGCGTCTGGCTCTGGTAATCGACATGGACGTGTTGCAGGCGTGGATCGGCCTTGAGCCGTTGTTCCAAATCTTCAGCACAGCAGACACAGAACAAGTCGGCGATCTGAAGCTCAAGCATGCTAGCCACCTGTCGCTGCTCCATCTATCTGGTGTCGATACCCCTCAGGGGTATATCATAGATGCTGGCGCCGCGGCATGGGATCGGCGAGGGTTGGTTGAAGGATGCGCTGCTTGTGAACGGCGAGGGGTTGCGGCAGACGACAGTCCGCTGGAGCATCGTCTGCCTCGTGCTGCTTCTGGTCACGCATCCGCTCGCAGTGCATGCGCGCCACCTGTTGCAACCCCACACTGAAGCACGCGCAGTAAGCGCGCAGGTCACACATCACCCAGCGCCGGTTGACCCGCAGGCGCTGGGTATCCGCGACACGGCCGGAGCAACCGATTGCCCGCTTCCGACGGCAGCGCCGCGCCCTCTTGAGCTGCTGGCGATGGCAGCGCCCGAGACAGGGAGCATTGCCGATCCGGTTCAGCTCGATGCAGTACGGGTGGAGGGGTGTCGCGCCGCTGCGTTGCCCAGGCCACCAGGGCCAACACGTCAGGCGCTCCTGCAGCGGTTCCGCTTATAGACCCAACCCAATCCCTAACCGCAGGATATTCCACGACGAATGCAGAGGAGACTGCGTATGCGTCCGAATGTGCGGCGCGCTATTGGGTTGGTACTTGTCGTCATACTCGCTGGAGCAGTGGCGGGAGCGTGTGCCGACGACGACACTGGGAATCGTGGGGTAGTCCCAACGTCTGCGGCTGCCGGCGATAGCGTAACTGCTACCCCCGCTGTCGTGTCAGATCTGGACCTGAACTTCATCGACAGCATGGTCCCGCATCACGAGGGGGCGATCCAGATGGCGGAACTGGCGCTCGAGCGAGCCGAGCATCAGGAGATTCGCGAGCTAGCGCAGGCGATCATCTCAGCGCAGCAGGATGAGATAACGAGGATGACCGCCTGGCGCAACGACTGGTTTGGGTCGGCGCCCCCATCTGGTGGAATGCCGGGTATGGGTGCTATGCCGGGCATGGTCATGCATTCCGGAGACATGCATATGCTGATGAACGCCAACCCGTTCGACAAGGCGTTTATCGACATGATGATCGTGCACCACGAGGCCGCCATCGCCATGGCACAGCAGATCCTGACCACGACCCAACGCGAGGAGATCCGCGAGCTTGCGAACGCGATCATTGCCGCGCAGCAGAAAGAAATCGACGACATGCGCCAATGGCGCGCCGCGTGGTACCCGTAGTGATTGAGTTGACCGCACGGTCGACGTGAGCGTCGGTGGCAGGCAGGCGCAGGGCGAGCGGTGTACTGCCTGCCCCGTCCGACCGCTGGACACCGTACAATGCCTCGAAGTGTCGTGTGATTCGGACGTGTAGGACATGAGATATCGATGATGTCGACGACAACGCGCATGGCGCTACCAGCGGCGATCCTCTATGGCGTGGTCGGCGTGCTGCTGGCGACGCTTGTCATCGGGATCCCGACCGATGTGGTCCCCAACCCGATCTTTGGCCGACCGACGACGCCGGTGCGGACGCTCGACTATGCCTTCCTTGCGGCTACGGCGCTGCTGACCGGCCTACTGGCTGCGTCGTATGCGTTCCCGCAGACGCGTGCTTGCGCCAGCCAACAGTCGCGCACAACGGTCGGAGGGCTGCTGTCGTTTCTGGCAATCGGCTGCCCCACCTGCAACAAGGTCGTTGTGCTGGCGATCGGCGCGAGTGGCGCCATGGAGTGGTTCGCACCACTCCAGCCGGTGCTCGGCGTCGCTTCGATCATCCTCTTGGCAATCGTGAACTGGGTGCGCTGGCGGCCCGTGTTCCAGCGCTCTTCACTCAGTGCCGGTGAATGGCGGTTGTCGCCCACGCATCACGAGTAGCGCCCCTGCAAGCGCACCCGTCCGTGTAGTAGAGTCATCGACCAGTTCCAGTTCCACGTGAGGAACCGCTACCGGCGGAGACTGCCGGTCGTTGCTGCAAGGGGGCCGTCATGCCAACGGGTTGGTTGCGCCGTGGGCGATGGGCAGGGCGCATGCTCCTGGGGTGCGTATTGCTCATTGGGTTGCTTGTCGCTGCGTGTGGCGGCGGAGACGATGACGATTCCGGTGGTAATGGGGGCGACAACCCAGTGCCGGTCGTCGCGAATGCCGATGAGGTTTACTCGGCGCCGGCTACGTCAGAAGAGCTGGCTGGGTTCGAGGATGTCGTTGAAGAGGGACACACAGCAGCGTACGCGAGCGATATGTCGGTAGATGAGGTCGTGGCCTTTTACCAGAACAACCTCCCCGAAGGTTGGCAGCTGGAGATGACCGTCCCGTCCGGCGACATGACCTTTGTGATGCTCCACAAGGACGACATGGCAGCGACGATCATCATAGCGCCAGGGACGACGCTCCAGGAAAGCACGATCTTCAACGAAGAAGAACTTTCGAAGTTTAACTTTGACGAGATCGGCGAGAACCAGACGGGCATCGTCGTTGCCAGCTTCACCTGCAAGACGCTCACCGGCAGCGAGTGCGCCCAGGCGATTCTCCAGTAGCGGCTACCCTTGGCCGGTAGCGCGGGCGACCTGTGCGGTTGGGTCGCCCGCGCGTGTTGCCTGCGGGGTGCTACTCGTCGAGGTCGGCGGATGGGTCGTAGGGGATGATGTCGTCCCACTGGTCGGCGCTGGTGCGGCAGACGACGGCGACGATCGGTTCAGTATCCGAGAGGTTATAGACCTCGTGCGGCACCCCCGGCTTGATGAAGATGAAGTCGCCAGCGGTGTTGACCAGGCTCTGTTTCAAGCCCTTGCCGTACTTGTGCTCGACGGTGCCCTGCAGGATGAACAGGCCTACCTCGAACCCGAC
>QEUZ01000322.1 GCA_003577355.1 Chloroflexota bacterium
TTTGAAACGGTCAGTGTGCAGGGCGCCAACGTGCGCGTCATGTACTGGCCGTTCCACGTCGGCGGTGATGTTGGAGCAGTGATCCAGGTCGGCGAATCGCTGCGTCCGATGGAACGGACCCTCGAGCGGACCCGGTTGATCCTCCTGGTGGGGGGAGCATGCATCATCGTCTCCGGGGTCGTCGGCGGTTGGCTTATCGCGCGCCAGGCGCTCCGACCGGTGCGCGTGCTCACTGATTCCGTCGCCGAAATTGCCCGCACCGGAGAGTTCAATCGACGGGTCCAGCAGCCCGAGACAAACGATGAGATTGGCCGGCTGGCGGCAACCTTTAACGAACTGCTCGACCGCTTGGGCCTGCTGGTGTCTCGCCAGCGCGCGTTGGTGGCCGATACATCGCACGAGCTGCGCAACCCGCTCATGGTTGTGCGCGGAAATCTCGAACTCATTGCCCATAACGATTTGCCCGCGAGAGAACGTGCGGAAGCGGTCGCCGATTCGCTTGAAGAAGTCGACCGCATGACGCGACTCGTTTCCGACCTGTTGTTTCTTGCCGATGCTGACACGCGTGAGTCGATCTACCGCGACGCTGTCCAGCTGAATGAGATCGTCGAGTCGATTGCCGAAGATGCAGCACTCATCGCCACCCGCGACGATGGCGACCGGCACGTTGTCCTGGAGGTCAACGATCCGCTCGTGGTGCGCGGTGACCCCTTGCGCCTGCGACAGCTGGTCTGGAACCTGGTCGAGAATGCTGTGCGCTATACCCCGGCGGGGGGCACGGTGACATTGTCGCTGCGGCGCCTCGGCGCGGTTGCTGAGCTGACCGTGAGCGATACGGGCATTGGCATTCCGCCGGAGCACCTGCCGCACATTTTTGAGCGCTTCTATCGCGTCGACCGTGGTCGTTCGCGGGCCCTGGGCGGCACCGGCTTAGGCTTGTCGATCGTCCGCCAGGTCGCGGAGTCCCACGGAGGGCAGGTGCGCGTGCGCTCGAAAGTTGGGGAAGGTTCCACCTTTACTGTGGCGTTGCCGGTTGCCGGCTAGTGGAGTGACCAGTGAACAGTGGTGTCATCGTCCTTGTCTAAAGCGACTTTGATGAAACGAGCGACCTTGACCCGACAACGGACGGTGGTTGGAACACTAGCGTCGGTACGAGCGCACCCGCCACGCGCGGCTGCCGGGAGCGGCAACTGTTCTCTGTGGCCGTCGACAGGGTAGACCACACTCGTGGGATGCCGATAGGTTACGGCCCACCCGCGCGGTATCAGCTATACTCCTGTGGTGTACGGACAGCGTGGGCAGCCCCACATGCAACAGGTTTGGATCGACGATGCTTCCCGGTCTTGAACCCCAGGATAACGGGCTTGGTCGCACACAATCGCTCTACCGCAAGTACCGGCCGGCTACGTTTGATGCGGATGATCTGGTTGGCCAGGAGCACGTCAGCCGTACGTTACGTAATGCCATAGCGCGCGGACGGGTCGCTCACGCCTATCTCTTTTGCGGCCCACGCGGGACTGGAAAGACCTCGACAGCGCGCCTGCTGGCCAAGGCGGTGAACTGCCTTGCCGAAGACCTATTGCAACGACCCTGCAACCGCTGTGAGGCGTGCGAGGCGATCAATCAGGGCCGGGCGACCGACATTGTTGAGATCGATGCCGCCTCGAACCGTGGCATTGATGACATTCGTGACCTGCGTGAGCGCGTGAAGTACGCGCCGACCGCGTTGCGCACGAAGTTCTACATCATCGACGAAGCGCACCAGATTACCAGGGACGCGTTCAACGCATTCTTGAAGACGTTGGAAGAGCCGCCGCCCAACACGACCTTTGTCCTGGCAACGACAGATCCCGACCGGCTGCCGGATACGATTGCTTCGCGCTGCCAGCGGTTCGATTTTCGGCGCATACCGGTGTACGACGCGATCCAGCACCTGCGTGCGGTGGCGGAGCGCGAGGGGATCGCCATCGACGACGCGGCGCTCGGCATTATCGCCAGACAGGCGACCGGAAGCTTGCGCGATGCCCTGTCGATGCTCGACTTGCTGGCAACCTCCGCCGACCGGTTAGACGATACGCCAATCGATGCTGACTTGACACGCAGGATGCTTGGGTTGTCGCAAGATGGCCGCGCGATGGCGCTGGTAGAAGCGCTCGCCGCTGACGACCTCGGGGCTGGCCTGCGGGTGATCAACGCGGCGGTCGAAGCCGGCCAGGACATGCGCTCGTTCGCGCGGCATATCAGTAGCTTGCTCCGCACGTTGATGCTCGTGCGGGCTGGTGCGGACCCTCCTGAGGCGACGCCTGAGATCGTCGAGCTCAGCGAGAAGTTCACCCTGGAACGCTTGCTGCAGGTGAACCGGCAGTTCAGCGAAATGGATTTCGCGACCCGGAACGCCGGTATTCCACAGTTGCCAATTGAGCTTGCATTTGCCAGCTCACTCATCGTGCCTGCGTCCAGCCAGACTCCGCTCCCAGCGAGTCAGCAATCTCCAGCTGCGCGCCGCCCGCGACGGGAAGAATCGCCAGCGGTGCAGCGTGCGGCGTTTGCACCCACCCCACCACGGCCTGAGGCGGCGCCTGTAACCGTTGCGCGACCGCCGCAGCCCGAGCCGTCAATTCGGTCGGAACCAGCCGGAGACCTGCCTTCGGGTAACTCGGCGGGTATCGCCCTGGATGCCGTCGTGGCGCACTGGGAACGCATCCGTACCGAGGTGAAGGGGGTTGACCGCAAGGTCGAGGCGCTTCTGGCGTCAACCGACCCGTATGCGGTGGACAACGGCGTGTTGACGTTGGCAGCGGCCTACGCCTTTCATGTTGGTCGCCTCAACGACCCTCGCACCAGGAAGGTAGTTGAGGATGCAACTGCTCGTGTGCTTGGCAGCTCGCTGCGCGTTGAGGTGGCGCTGAAGGGAGAGCTGGATAGCCGCAGCAGTGCTGCTACTCCGGCCTCACGACACGTTCCAGCGGCGGCTGCTCCATCGGTAGAGGAAGCGACCGCGCACCACTCACTCGACGAAGAAACCGGCAGTGATTCGGTTCTGAGCACGGTCCCTGCGGATTCCGCTGACCCCTTCGACCAGGCTGTCCGCACCGCGGAGCTGCTCTTTGATGCCAAGGAAGTGGAGTGAACGGCACTATCCTGCGCTACTCGCCAGTCGCCCGTAGGACAATTTCGGAACTCAGGCTGTCGAACGAGTAGACGCCGAGGATGAAGGCCCCTATGCCGGAGTACTCGGCGGGAGAGCCGTGTGCCGGAGTCGCGATATCGACGCCGCGCCAGAGCAGCCCGCTGCTGATCCACCACAGGTCTGTGACGCGAACGTCGCCTGGCACACGGACTTCGTCCAGGTCGCCAGAGTCGATGTTCAGGACCCACAGCGACGTGAACCTGGAGCTTCCCGTGGTATCCGGCATGAACACGGTAAACGCAAGTCGATGTCCATCCGGCGAGGCAGTCAGGTCTTCGATATAGCTGACCGGGCCGAACTGGCCGGCGCTCACGAGCAGTTCGCGGGCAGTGCCGTCCGGCAGAATCGTGTGGATAGAGCTGGGCGCTCCAGTCGCGGCGGCCGTGCCTTCGACATAGGCGATGCGGCCGCGTCCTGGCAACCAGGCAAACGAGCGCACCGGGCGGGCTGGGGTCGCGCTGGCATCCGCTAGCACAATGCGGTCGCCACCGAGTGGCGTCACGACCAGGGAATTCCCCAAGGCGCTGGCGGATAACCAGATCAACCCTGCGTTGTTTGGCGCCCACTCTAGCCGCACCAGGTTGCCTGGGTTGCCAGTTGAGTTGAACGGGACCACCGGCCCGACGGCAGGGCCAGCCGGCACGATTGCGAGTGCACCGTCGTCCCAGCCGAGTGCAAGCCATGCTGCATCCCACGACCAGGCGATTGCCACGATGGCAGGCGTCGCCAGCGTGCGTTCGACGGTAACTGCCTGTGTCTCTCCGGCAGCGTTGAGGATGCGCACCTCCTGAAGGTCCTCGCCGCGCTCTCGGGTGTAGATGACAACTGCAACCTGGCCGCCATCGGGTGAGGCCGCGAACGGCCCGATGCGCAAGCGGTTGGTTACCGGCGCCGGTTCTCCGTTTGCGGGCAGCTGCCAGAGGTCATCGCCATGACGAAAAAACACGCGTGGGGGAGCGCTGTAGCTTGGCCCTGGTGCAAGCAGCGCCTCCAAGGCTGGTTCAAGCGTTGGCGGAGGTGTGTCGGTCGGGACCGCTGGTGCGCTGGGAGTGGCTGTTGCGACCGGAGGAACGACCACAGCGGCTGTCGGTGTGGGCCGTGGCGTGCCGTTGCCCGCGCAACCGACAAGCAGCAGAACGAGCGCAATGATGGTAGGACCGGCGTGGACGCGTGAAGCGGTACTCGTCGTCGTGTTACGTGTGCAAACCATTGATGTATTCTTGGCGTCGCATGTACAGACTCACAGGAGGATCGCGTGATTCAGCGACGCGCGCTCGGACACCTGAACCGGGAACCACTCTACAACACGCGCGCAGTCGCGCAACAGACGAATGTGCCGCCTGATACCTTTCGAGCTTGGGAACGCCGGTACGGCATTCCCCGCCCATTCCGGACATCAGGCAACCAGCGGTTGTACTCCGAACGCGATATTGGCGTTGTGGCATGGCTCCGCGACCGCACGGCTGAGGGCATGACGATCTCCCAAGCAGTTCAACGCTTGCGTCTCGAGCATCCAGACATCCTGCGCGATGCTACCAGCGCGCCGGAGTATGGCGGCGATGAGCGAGCGCCAAACGCGAGCAGCAGGCTGGAGGAGTTGCAACAGCGCCTTGTCGATGCGCTGATGGATTTCGACGACTTCGGCTCCGATCGGATCCTCGATGAGACGATCGCGCAGTTCTCGGTTGAAGAGGCATGCCTGAGCGTCATTCGACCGGCGCTGTGTGACATCGGCGACCGTTGGGAACGGGGGGAGATACCTGCTGGGTTGGAGCATTTCGCCACACGCGTCATCATGCGGCGCCTGTCGCTGATCTTCAACATGGTTGGCGGCGTGTCCGGCCGGGGCAAGGTGGTCGCCGTCTGCGCGCCCGGAGAAGAGCATGAAGTCGGCTTGATGATGCTGTCTATCTTCCTCGGACGGCGGAACTGGCGCGTCATCT
>QEUZ01000323.1 GCA_003577355.1 Chloroflexota bacterium
CGAGTGACGAGTGACGAGTGACCAGTGACCAGTGACCAGTGACCAGTAGGTTCGGGGGTTGGGGGTTGCGGTAGTGAGAACACGCTTACACTGCTGCAACCCCCTTCCGTCACCCACCAGTCACTCGCCACGCATCACTCATCACATCACAACCACTGGTCACTGGTCACTGGTCACTGGTCACTCGTCACTCGTCACTCGTCTCGAACGCGGAGGTAACGATGCCACTCGACGACACCACGTTTCCGGCCCTGCCGACGAGCAGCGTCTCTCCGCGCATCACCAGTACCACGCACATGCAGCACGACCTGCGCGTGCCAATGCGTGATGGGGTCGACCTCTCGCTCGACCTGATCCGCCCGGATGTGCCGGGCAGCTACCCGGTGATCCTGCTGCGCACGCCGTATGACAAGACGCGCGCCCGCTCACCATTTCTCCAAGAACTGGCGCGGCGCGGCTACATCATCGCCTTGAACGACCTGCGCGGGCGCTTCAACTCGGATGGCGAGTTCACCCCCTACATCTACGACACCGACGACGGCTACGACGTCATCGAGTGGATCGCCGCGCAGGAGTGGTGCGACGGCAATGTCGGCATGGCCGGCGGCTCCTGCGTGGCGCGCACCCAGTGGCTGGCGGCGGCGGCCGACCCGCCCCACCTCAAGGCGATCGTGCCGGTCGTCTCCCCGCCGGATGCCTACCTGAACGAGCCGATCACCCACGGCTGCTTCCTGCTTCCGGTGAGCGAGTGGATGCTCTGGATGGGCCGCCGCTCCTGGCAGATCACTGACGCCGATCCGGTCTACACCTACATGCGTCCCTACTTCAACACGTTACCGCTGGCCAATATCGCCAAGGCTGCCGGCATCCAGTCGCGCTGGTGGGACGAGTGGATGCAGCACCCCAACCTGGATTCCTACTGGAAGCGCGGCTCATACATGCACGACTGGAAGCGCATGTCGGTCTCGGCGCTCAACATCAGCGGCTGGTGGGACATGAACTTCCCCGGCGCGCATCTGAACTTCTCCGGCATGCGCGAGCACGCCCGCAGCGACCAACTGCGCCTGGGCCAGAAGCTGATCATCGGCCCCTGGCCGCACCGCGTGAACCGCACCCGCACCCTCAACGGGCTGGATTTCGGCGAGCAGGCGATCATCAACCTGGAGGAGTACCAGCTACGTTTCTACGACCGCTGGCTGAAGGGGGTGGAGAACGGTATCGAGCACGAGCTGCCGGTGCATGTCTTCGTGCTGGGCGCGAACGAGTGGTGGTCCGAGCCAGACTGGCCGCTGCCCGACGCCGAGAACGTGCAGTTCTACTTCCACTCCCAGGGCCGTGCCAACAGCCTCCTCGGCGACGGCGGCCTCTCGACCGAACCGCCCGGCGACGAGCCGGCCGACAGCTACCAGTACGACCCGCTCGACCCCAACGGCATGCTCTGGCGCATAGACGACGGCCCGGTCGACGACCGCCTGCCCAGCACCCGCAGCGACATGCTCTGCTACACCAGCGAGGTGCTGCGCGAGCCGCTCACCATCGTCGGCCCGGTCTCGGTCACCCTCTACGCCGCGAGTTCCGCCCGCGACACCGACTGGCACGTGCGCCTGTGCGACGTGCATCCGGACGGCTCGGCCCGCTTCCTCTGCCACGGCATGCTGCGCGCGCGCTTGCGCGAGTCGTTCGAGCAGCCGCAACTGCTCACCCCCGGCCAGGTCTACGAATTCACCTTCGGCGCCGATGCCTGCGGCGTACGCTTCCTGCCCGGCCACCGCATCCGCGTGGAGGTGACCAGCAGCTGGTTCCCGGAATACGACCGCAACACCAACAGCGGCGCCGATAACAACTTCCTCGACGCCCAGGTCGTCGTCACCACCAACCACATCTTCCACGAACGCGGCAAAGCGTCGCACATCACGCTGCCGGTGGTGCGGCGGTAGCTGGGGGCGTTGGGTACTCACTCGCGAACGCGACCATGTAGCCAGCTAGTTTACGATGCTGCCGGTGCGGTGAAGGGGCTGATGAGTGAGCGGGTTAGCGCACGTATTCCATGTAGAATCGTGCGCGTAGCCTGCTATCAGCGGAGGCGCCCGTGATGACAGCGAAGATCACCGTTGAAGAACTCGCGACCGATTTGGTAGCAATCCTCGATCGCGTCGAACACAAGGGTGAGCGGATAACGATTGTTCGGGATGGACAGAGTATCGCCGATCTCGTCCCAAGGGGGTGTCCACCCGGAATTACGGCGCGAGAACTTGTCGAGCGGGTCGGGAATCTCGCCCTACCGGGCGAGGGCTTCGCTGACGATCTGGAGGCGATCCAGGCGAACCAGGGAGTCGCGGACGTTCCCGAATGGCCCTGCTGATCGACTCGAATATTTTCATCGCACTTGAGCGGCGCGGCTTGCAGCTCGCGGCGTTGGAGGTGCTGGTTCCTGTCGAATCACTTGCGATCTCGGCGATTACTGCCTCCGAACTCCTGACTGGAGTACTGCGCGCACCCCTTGGTGCACGGCGCGACGCACGGACCTGGCAACGGTCGGGCAGTCAATCGGCGCGCACGACCTCATGATCGCCGCGATCGCGATGACGCATGGGTATGCGGTGTTCACCGACAACCCGCGAGAATTTCAACGTGCGTCTGACCTCAGTGTCCAGAGGCCCAACTGGTCGCTCCTTGGTTGACGTGTGACAGCCACAGAGCCAAATCCAGGGACGGGCGCGCTCCGGCGACAGTTTGCGGTCCGGCCGCAATGCCGACTGGTGGAGCGTGCGCGACGACAGGATATGTGCCGACCTGGCGGGTCATGCTTCGCTGCATGCCGCCCGGTGGTTGACATAGCGTGGCGGCAATGGTTGTATGTGAGCAGAGGCTGGGTACTGCGTAGCGGTCCCCAGCCTTATTCGTTCGGTAATACCACCAGCCCGGCGCCCTCGTAGCGCCCGAACCGCCGGCGCAGCTTCGCCTCGACGCGGACGCTGGGCGGTACCCGCCCAGCATGGTGGCAGGCCGTGCGTCGCTGGGGCGGCCGTTCGTCCTTACTGCCCTGTGAACTGTGGTTTGCGTTTTTCCATGAACGCGCGGCGGCCTTCGATGTAGTCCTGGCTGGCGAAGCACTGCGCGACGAGCGCGTCTACCTTCGCGATATCGCGCTGCGCCGGGTCCTGGGTTGCTGCGCTGATGGCTGCTTTCGCCGCTTTCACCGTGAGCGGCGCGTTGCCTGCGATCAGGCTCGCAAGCTCCTTTGTCGTGCGCTCAAGGTCGGCCACCGGCGCCACGCGGTTCACCAGGCCCATGTCCTTCGCTTCCTGCGCAGTGAAACGTCGCGCGGTGAAGAAGATCTCGTAGGCAAAAGCCGGGCCGACGATGTTCACCAGTTCCTTGATGCCGCTGTACCCGTAGCCGAGGCCGAGCCGTGCCGCCGGTATGGCGAACTGGCCGTCCTCCGCGGAAATGCGCAGGTCTGCCGTGAGTGCAATGCCGAGCCCCCCGCCGATGCAGTAGCCGCGGATCATCGCGATCAACGGCTTTTCCAGCGACCTGAGCGCCGCGGTTGCGGCTGTGGTCGCCGCTCCGTACGTATCCACTGCGCCGGCCGTGCCGCGCTTGTCCTCGAACTCCGAAATGTCGGCTCCGGAGACGAACGCCCTGTCGCCGGCGCCGCGCATGACCACCACACGGACATCATCGTCGGCGGCAAACGCGGAGATGATCTCCGGTATCGCCAGCCACATGTCGTGCGAAACGGCGTTGTGCTTCTCAGGCTGGTTGAAGGTGATCCAGCCAACGCCGTCCTCGACGTGCGCCAGCATGCGCTTGGTCTGTAGCGTGAGCTTCTTCATCAGCTTGCTCCTCGTGCATGTCCAAGGCACATCCTTGGAGCGCCTGCGAACAGATGCATTGAGAGAATACGGGTTTCTTGGGGGACACCCCCAAGCCCCCGGCCTGACGGCGCACTCGGCCCTCAGACGACGCCGGTTTCGTGCAGTTTCCGGATGCTCTCTTCGTCATACCCCAGTGCAGCGAGGATCTCGTCCGTATGCTCGCCCTGCTCAGGTGTTGCAGTTCGGATCGCGGACGGGGTGCGGCTCAGCTTGATCGCCTGGTTGACGACCGCAAACGTGCCAAGCCGCGGGTGTTCAACTGGGATAGCCATCTCAAGGTGCTGCACCTGAGGGTCGGCAAACACCTGGTCCATCGTGTAGATCGGCCCGCACGGGCAGCCCGCCGCATTCAGAAGGTCGATCCAGTACTGGGCTGGTTGCTGGCAGGTGATCTCAGCGATTGCCGCGTTCAGCTCGGCCCGGTTCTGCGAACGCAGGTTCGCGGTGGTGAAACGCGCATCAGTGATCAGCTGGGGAGCGCCAATTGCCGTACAGAAACGCTCGTAGATGGCTTGCCCGCTTGCGGCGATGTTGATGTGGCCGTCCGAAGTCGGGAACACGCCGGTCGGGATACTCGTCGGATGGTCGTTGCCCGCAGCGACCGGCACGTCGCCATCCTTCAGGTAGCGCGCAGCCTGGAAGTCGAGCATCTGGATCTGGGCTTCGAGCAGCGATGTCGTGACCCACTGGCCTTTGCCGGAGACTTCGCGCTCGAGCAGGGCCAGCAGGACCCCCTGTGCGCAGAACATGCCGGCGCAGAGGTCGGCGATGGGGATGCCGGCGCGCAGCGGCCCGCGGCCCGGTTCTCCGGTGATGGACATGAGCCCGCCCATGCCCTGGGCAATCTGGTCGAAACCAGGTCGGGACGCATACGGGCCGTCCTGGCCGAAGCCGGAGATGCTGCCGAGGACGATGCGCGGGTTGACCTTCGCGAGCGAATCGTAGTCCACGCCCAGGCGGAACTTCACGTCGGGACGATAGTTCTCGACCACGACATCGGCCTGCGCAACCAGCTTGTAGAAGATCGTTCTGCCTTCGTCAGTTTTCAGGTTGAGGGTGATCGAGCGCTTGTTGCGGTGCAGGTTCTGGAAATCGGAGCCATCGCGCTCGCCGCCCAGCCCTTCCGTGCCGTCAGGCGGAGCCTCGACCTTGATCACATCCGCGCCCCAGTCTGCCAGCTGGCGCACGCAGGTCGGCCCCGCCCGCACCCGTGTGAGGTCGAGCACCATGAAC
>QEUZ01000324.1 GCA_003577355.1 Chloroflexota bacterium
AGCTCCGCGTACGACTACTACGGCTGCGGCGCCAACGACGAGTACGAGACGCAGAATGCCGGCAAGGTGTACGAGGTCTTCGGCGACATCGACGAGGATCATATCCTCTGGGACGCCGCGTACGGCGGTGACCCGGATGTGATCATCCACCTCGATGAGGCGAACTAAGACCGAAGGGACCTGAGGTCAGGCGACTGACCTGAGGCTCTGGGAGCGGCCCCTCGCGCAAGCGGGGGGCCGCTTTTCGTTGCCCCGCGTTTCTCTGACGCATTCTTGAAACAACCATGTCGTGACAAGTGGAGCGGCTGTTACGACCGAAAGCGCATGCTTGCAGTGCAGCAGAAAGGAGGAATCAGATGCAAACGACACAACGCTTCACCGGCTGGATGAAGCAAGCGTTGCATGACCACTGGTTGCCTCTGCTATGGCTGGTCGCTCCGGTTGGGTTTGTCGTCTGGAGTACAGGTTTGGACAGCACGCCGCTATTGTTTGTGTTGCCGGTGGCGACATTCCTCATCGGGTTCACGTTGCGGCCACGGCATGTCTGGCTCATTTGGTTGGGTGCAGTGGTTATCCAGTGGGCCGCGATGGGCATCTTCGGGAAGTACACCGAGCCGGGTGACGAGACAGCCTTCAGCTTGGTTGTTGAGGCGTTCTTCTGGATGGCGATTGGGGTGTTGGTCCCGGTGTTCCTTGGCCGGCTCCTGGCGCAGGTGGTGAAGAAGGATGGCAGACGTGCCGACCAGCCTCGGGCGACCCACGCCTGAATCGCGACGGCGCTTCAGCGCTGCTCTCGTACGGAGGGAGAGCAACATGCGAGATACGCAGTTGAAACCAACGGGATTGGCTCCTTACGTACTCGGTGTCGCGCTTATTGCTGCGCCATTGCTCGCTACATTGGTGTTGCCGGATCCAGTGCAGCTACTGGTTCCGCTCGTTGCGTTCGGGGTCGGTGTGCTGTTGCGTCCAGCCCGCGCCTGGTTGGTAGCTTTGCTGGTATATCTGCTATTGGCTGGGACAGTCCTGATCGTCATGGCAACCGGCCATACGCTGCCGAAGGAAACCGAGAACGCCGGTAGAGCGCTCGGCGATTACGCATTCAACACAGTGATGCTTGCGCTGTACGTTGCCGCGGTGGTGCTGTTCCCGGTCTGGCTTGGCCGGCGGCTCAGCCGGCGTGTGCGAGCGAGGTTCCACCGCACGCCAGCGACTGCCTAGCCGTTGGGTGTTGTCCTGGTTGCGCGAACTCCGCGCAGCCGCTGCTACGGCTAGGCCCGCACGGTGCTATCCTCCCGCTGCACATGTAGGGGGTGGAAATGAGCGAGCAACCGGCAGGCAACCCGTACACAACAGCTGACTGGCGCGGAGATGTCGCGGTCATCGGCGGAGGCATTGTTGGGCTGGCGACGGCGCGTGAGATTCTGCGGCGCCGGCCGGGGACGCGGCTGATCGTGCTGGAACGTGAGGAGCGGCTGGCCGCCCACCAGACCGGCCACAACAGTGGTGTGATCCACTCCGGCGTCTACTACGCGCCGGGGTCGCTGAAGGCCAAAGCCTGCGTCGCCGGCGCCGCGCAGCTCAAGGCGTATTGTGACGAGAAGGGCATCCCCTGGGACCCCTGCGGCAAAGTCATTGTCGCTACCGACGAGAGCGAGCTGCCACGCCTTGAGGAGATCCATCGCCGTGGTATGGCCAATGGCGTGCCGGGTATCCGCATGATCGGCGCGGATGAGCTGCGCGAGGTCGAACCGCACGTCGTCGGTATCCGGGCGCTGCTCTCGCCGGCCACCGGTATCGTCGATTATGTCCGGGTGGCGGAAGCCTACGCGGAAGATATCCGCGAATACGGCGGTGAGGTGCGCACCCGCCATGGTGTGACGAATATCCGCCGCAAGGGAGGCGCCACCCGGTTGACCACCGCAGGCGGCGAGATCGAGGCGCGTTGGGTGATCGCCTGCGCCGGCGCTTGGTCCGACCGCGTGGCGGAAATGACCGGCGCAGCGCGCACGCCACGGATCGTCCCGTTCCGTGGCGACTACTACATCCTGCGGCCAGAGCGGCGCAGCTTGGTGCGCGGCAACATTTACCCGGTGCCGGACCCCCGCTTCCCGTTCCTGGGGGTGCACTTCACCCCGCGTATGAACGGCGACCTTTGGCTCGGCCCCAACGCCGTGCTGGCCTTCGCGCGCGACGGCTACCGTTTCCGCGACGTGCGGCTTGGCGACCTGTTCGACATGTTCAGCTACGGTGGGTTCCTGCGTTTCGGCCGCAAGCACTGGCGTACCGGCTATGATGAGATGGCCCGTGACCTGAGCAAAAAGCGCTTCCTGGCGTCGCTGCAAAAGTACATCCCGGAACTGACGTTGGACGACCTGCTGCCTGGCCCGTCCGGCGTGCGGGCACAGGCACTCGGCCCGGATGGCGCGCTGGTCGACGATTTCGTCATCGACCGGGGTGATGGCGTGCTGCACATCCGCAACGCGCCATCACCGGCTGCGACGTCGTCGCTCCAGATCGGCGCGATGGTCGCGGATGCGTTCGAGGAGATGGCGCGGTAGGCATGCGCCAGTTCACCGGCTGTCGTGCACCGGCACGCCGCCGAGGATCGTGGCAGCGACCTGCAGATCGAAGATGGCTTCTGGCTCGACTTCGTGCGGGTCGGCTGAGAGGACGGCGAAATCGCCGAGCTTACCGGGCGAGAGTGTCCCCTTGTCGTGTTCCTCAAATGCCCCGGCAGCTGGCCAGATGGTGAACATTTTCAGCGCTTCCTCCACGCTGATCGGCGCACCGGGCGCATAGACCAGCGCGCAGGCGATGTTGAAGAGTGGCGAAATGCCGTCCGGCACGGTGCCGGTCGAGTCGCTGCTGCCAATCACCTCAAACCCGCGGTCGATCAGCGCGCGCCAGCGTGGCCGCTGCTCGGGCGAACGTTCTCGCGTCCGCGCACCGAGGCCACTGTAAAGGAACTGCGGGGTCGTCACGGCTCGGATGCCCAGCTCCTGCATGCGCGCGATGTCAGCATCGTCCTGGACGATGTCGGCGCTGTGTTCCAGCCGATGGCGGTGCGGACCTGGGTAGGCACGCAGTGCAGCCTCGATGGCATCGCACCCAAGCCGCAGCGATTCCGCCCGCAGGACGTGCATCCAGAGCTGTTGCCCCCCTGCATGCGCCCGCTCGACGAAATCGAACAGTTCCTCGCGGGTCCACTTGACATCCCAGAGCGGCGTGCCGTAGCCATCGTGGCCGATGCCGTCGATAAACGTCTTGATCCCACCGTAGCGCAGCATGTCGTTGCCGAAGCCGGGGCGCAGCCCCATCGCCAGCAAGTCGTCCAAGTTCGTCTGATGTGGCAGGTGGTAGAAGAAGCGAATGCGCAGCGGTAGCTCGCCGGACGCCTGTAGCTCCTGGACGGCCTGGATGTCGTGGGCCGAGTAGGGCAGATTGTGGATCGTCGTCACCCCCTGGGCGATGAACTGTTCGTGGCCTTTGCGCCGGATCGCATCCTTCACTTTCTCTTTGGAGAAGGCCGGAAGCAGGTTCCAGATCTCGGTTGCGACGCCCGTCGGTGTGCCTTCCGGCTCACGGTGGATCGTCACCCCAACTGGCGGGTTATCCACCCGGTTCCACAGACCGAGCGCGTGCAGCCCCGGCGTATTGAGCATTGCCACGTGCATGCCGGAGAGCACCACCAGCGGGTGCGCAGTCGTCAGCGCGTCCAGTTCGTGGCGGTTGAACAGCCGGCCCTCGGCGACCTTGTGTTGCAGCCCGAACGATGTGCGGGCGATGACCCATTCCCCCGGCGGCGTGCGCTCGACCCACTCGCTCAACCCCGAACCGATCTCGGCCAGACTGCGATAGGGTGGGGTGGGGCAGGAGAAGCAGTGTGTGAGCGCCAGGCAGGTGTACTCGAAGTGCACATGGCCGTCGACGAAGCCCGGAACCACCGTCCGGCCGTCGCAGTCGAAGCGTGGTGCATCTCCCGCCGCTGCCAGTACCTCGGCTGTCGATCCGACCAGGGCGATCCTCCCGTTGCGCACCAGCGCCGCCTCAGCCCGTGGCTGCTGAGCCTCCAGCGTGATCAGCTTGCCATTGATCAGCGCGAGATCGCCTGCATACATCGTGCCGCTCCTATCGCCTTCGTGCGGGGTATCGTCCGGCAGAGCTGCCGTGGTGCTGCACGAGTGTCACCGCATGACCAGTAGGCGTCAATACTGGCGCGCGGTCGTGCGTTGACGCCATTGTGTATTCATCCAGCATGTCAAGCTCGTCAGCACACGAGTCGCTGGCAGCGATCGACGGCCTGGGATGTGTTTGTCACACCATGGGTCGACCGACAGTGGTCACTGAGTTGCGTCGTACGATCGTCAATGGTCGTATTGGACGAACGACACATCCATCGTCTGAAACTGCCGCAGCAGGATCTCCGGTTCAGTGAGACACGCCACAGTTACAGGCAGGACGACGTTCCGTTGTGCGAGCATCTCTGGCGTGCGCCGGAGATCACTGAGGTTCGCTTGTACTTGGCTCACTGGGATCAAACGTGACGCGGCTGTAGATGTCGTTTAAGGAGAGCTCCATTGGTGGGCATGAAAGCTGAATGATGCCTTCGCCGATCAGGTCCAAACGTGTCCAACTACCGGTCGATGTGCGTTGGTAGTGGATGACGCGGGACTCGTGCTGAAATACCACCAGATAGGTTTGCAGAGACGCAATGCCGCGATAGCCGATGAGCTTCTCCCGCTGGTCACGTTCCTCCGACGACGGCGACGTGATCTCAACGATGAGACACGGGCGCTCGGCATAGCGTTCATTGGCGTCGTCGGGATCGCAAACGACGCTGACATCCGGGTAGTAGGCGATCGACTCACCAACGCGCACGAGCATGTCGCTGATGAGCACATCACAGCCATAGTCACGGGCGGATGGCGTTAGCGCTGCAGCGATGTTCCAGGCAATGCGCGCGTGCCGGCGTGATGCGCAGGCCATCGCATAGAGCGTGCCGGCGACGAACTCATGGCGGACATCGCTGCTGGCTTCAATCGCCAGGTACTCTTCAAATGTCAGGTTGCCGTAGCGTGGCGCTGCTTCTCGCATGGCGGCAAGT
>QEUZ01000325.1 GCA_003577355.1 Chloroflexota bacterium
CCATCAACCTGGCGGTCGATATGAAAGAAGGGATCGTCGACCGGTTTCGATCGCTGCCAATGTCTGACCATGCGCTGGTCATCGGGCACATTGCCGCCGACCTAGTGCGCAACATCCTCTCGGGGATCATCATCTTGCTGGCCGGGTATGCGGTTGGGTTCCGCCCGAACGCCAGCCTCGTCGAATGGCTGTACGTCATCGGACTCGCCCTGCTGTTCACGCTGGCGATCTCGTGGCTGTCCGCGATTCTGGGGCTTATGGTCAAGAGCCTCGAGGCAGCTCAGTGGGTGGGTTTCGTCTTGATCTTCCCGCTCACGTTCGTCTCCAGCGCCTTCGTTCCCACCCACACCATGCCGAAGGCGATCCGCGTGTTCGCCGAGAATCAGCCGGTGACTCACGTGATCAATGCGATCCGTGCCTGGCTGGTCGGCACGCCGCTGGGGGATTCAGCCTGGCTGGCGGTCGCCTGGTCGGTCGCCCTGATCGCCATCTCCGTCCCGATCACAGCCTGGCTATACCGGCGCCACGTAGCCCGCTAGCGGGCCGGCGCGTGGACAGGTAGCAGATGGCCTTGCGAACCTGAACCGATCGTGGGTTCAGGTTCGTTTTTTCGCCGGATGTGTGTTTTTGCATCTGACCGTGACGCTACAAAGGGGGTGCGGCTGTCGGGCGCGGGCTAGCTGCGGCCCAACAGGCCCCACGCGTGCAACGGCGTGTCACTCCACACCTGCGCCTCGATGTAGCGATCCGGGCCGCGCGTGCCGTCCGGGTTCCACGCCTGCGGCAACCCGAACCGTTCCACCAGCTCCGGCAGGTCGTTGAGGGTGTAAACCTGCCCGCGCCAGGGCTTGCCGTCGTCAAAACGCATGGCCGGGAACGAGTCACCATACGTCAGGCTGACCGTGACGGGATCGAACGCCACGATGGGTATGCTGACCGACGCGGCATGTTCGTACCACGTCAGCAGCCAGGCACACGAGCCGACGATGAAGTAGTGTGGGGTGGTGCGTTCCGGGCGGCCGCCCCGTGCTACAAATAACTGCCGGATACGCTGCTCCAGCTCACGGCGCACGGCCAGGTATCCGAGCGGGCGCCGGCTGGCAAAGGCGCGCCCCTGCGCGTGAATCTGCGCCTGCAACCGGTCGGCTTCGTCCGGGGCGAGCGCCGTCAGGCTGCGGAACGGTCCGCAGGTGGCGTCATAGTAGTGCGTCAGCACATCGGGAAGCGCAACAGCAGTCATAGGATCGGATTTGCCCGGCCAGCATCCTGACACCGGCGGCGATTCATCGTCAAGTTCGGCAGGATTCGCGAGTCCTGCGGGTTATACGGTCGAGACTGTCCACTGCCGCCTCGCGTCCGATCGATCTCTGGGTGGTTGCTGCGCCGCTAGCCGGGAGACGGCCGATGCGGCACAAGGCGGACATGATGCGTCCGATCGAGCGGGAACGAGTGCCCTTCGCTGCGGGAGAAAATCAGATGCACGGCGACCGGCGTCTCCACGTCTCCGGCACACAGCATGACATCCCCAACTGCCCGGTCATCCGCCCCGCTGTCCGGCGCAGAGACACCGAACAACCGCGTATACCGCTCCCGTGCCTGGGGCAGGTCGCGCGCGGCGATCTCGACCGCGATCAGCCCGGCGGCGTTGTTGGCGTGTGTGGTGAGAGCGGGGTCGGTGGGGATGCGCCGGTCTTGCGGCGTCACGTCCTGAATGAGGAAAGGCGCGAAACCGTCATCCAGCAGCGCCAGCTTCCACTGCACAAGCGTCCCATCCTGACGGCGGCGCTCGCCCGGAATGATCTCGCCAACCGCAAAGCCTGCGGCCCGAAGCCGGGCGCCCTCGACCTCTATGTGCTCCGTACGCAGCGCGAACCCCACCGGCCCTTCACCCTGTTCCAGCAGCCGGCTGAAGTCGAGCCTGCCTGGGATGGGGCGCTCGCCGGTGGCCGCCAGCAGTTCGAGGTAGGTCCCGTTCGCGAAGGGGATGAGGGCGTTGTGCGTGGCGCGGTTGGCGTGCACACCGCCCGGCACGACGGTGAACCCCAGGTCACGGTAGTCCTGGATAGCAGTATCCAGGTCGGCGACAGCGATCACAACATGGTCGAGGTGCAGGGACATCGCACGGCTCCGGCGGTCCTGGTGGCCGGGGATCTGGCATTACATTCTACCAGAAAACCCAAACGTCGCAGGACGTCAGGCTCCCCGATGCTGGCTTTTGCGCCTTCTGCCTGCTGGAGTCTGATTAACGTTGTGGTAGTAGTGATCTGCGCGATCCGCACCGCTCTGGCGTGTCGCCTGATCCGCACTGCTGCCGCCGGGCGCTTTGCCTCACTCAACATGCGATAGGGGAGATCGCGACATGACCGAGGGCGCGCGCGACAGGCGCCAGACCAGCCAGAGCATCAAGGCGGCTGCGAACACGCCGGGCGCCCAGACCCCCACCACATCAAACAAGGCCCCGCCGGTTGCCGGACCGAGCGCCCTCGCCAGGCTGGTGAGTGAGGTGGACAGACCCAGCACGCTCCCCACCTCGTCCACATGGACCGCTTTCGTCACGACAGTGTGGAGCGTGGCGCTCAGCACGCCGATTGAAAGCGACAGCGGCGCCAGTACGAGGAGCGTGATCCATACGTTGGGCGCGTAAGCCCAGGCGACCAGGAACACCGCCATGATGATCGCAGCGCCGCGAAGAACGCGATCTTCGTCGTAACGTGCCGCCAGCCGGCCGATTGCCATACCCTGCACCAGCGCCATCAGCAGCCCCACATAGGCCAGCATATAGCCGGTCTGGTCGGATTCCAGCGCGAGATGTTTCTGTGCATACAGGGAAAACACGCCTTCAAAGGTTGCGAGCGCCAGGCCAAACACAAAGACGCTTTCCAGCAGCGGACCTACTTTCGGACGGCTGAGCATATCCTGAAGCGCATGCAGGGACAGCACAGTCGATCTGGCGGCCGCCGGCTGCGTCCGTCGGTCAGTCGGGAGCGATTCGGGCAGCCACAGATAAGCCGCCGCGAGGTTCAACGCGGTCAACAGGGCCGCGACATAAGCGGGCAGGGCATAGCGTTCCCCGGCGCTCAGCAACCCCCCGGCCGCCGGACCAATAATGAAGCCGAGTCCAAACGCCGCCCCAATCAGTCCCATTCCCCTCGCGCGGCTCTTCTCGTCGGTCAGGTCGGTGATGTAGGCGCGCGCCACGGTGATGTTGCCGCCGGTCAGGCCGTCCAGAATGCGGCTGGCGAACAACAACCAGAGCGTGTTTGCGGCGCCCAACATCACGAAACCGGCGAGCGATCCGGCGATGCTGAAGAGCAAGATCGGGCGGCGGCCATAGCGATCCGACGCGCGCCCCAAGAGCGGCGCGCCGATCATTTGCGCAGCGGCATAGGATGCGACCAGCAGCCCGACAACCGTGCTGCTGGCGTCGAACCGCTCGGCGTAAAAAGGCAGCAGCGGCAGGATCAGGCCGAAGCCGAGCATATTGACAAAGACGACCGCGAAGATTGTCAGCAGTCTGTGTTTCTGCATTCCAGCTCCCAGCTTGAGACCGAGCGCGCTCTGGCCGTGTTAGATGCGCGCGTGCCGGAAAACGTCGTCGATGGCTTCCAGTGTACGCTCTAATGCCTCGCCTTCGTGTGCCAGCGAAGCGAACCCGCTTTCGAACGCCGAGGGTGCCAGATACACCCCGCGCGCCAGCAGGGCATGGAAGAAGGCGGCGTAACGCTGGGTGTCGCAGGTTTTCACTTCGGCGTAGTTTGTCACCGCTTGAGAGTGAAAAAACACGCCAAACATCGTGCCGACTGCGACGGTTTGCACGGGAATGCCCGCCTCATGGGCACCGGCGCGTATTGCCCGCTGGAGCGCGGTCGCTACTGCGGCAATTCGCTCGAATATGCCCGGCGCGCAAAGCTCTTTCAACGTCGCCAGCCCGGCTGCCATCGCCAGCGGATTACCCGAAAGTGTGCCCGCCTGGTATACCGGCCCTGCCGGCGCAACCTGCTCCATGATATCGCGCCGCCCGCCGTAGGCGCCGACCGGCAGCCCTCCGCCGATGACCTTGCCCAGCGCGGTTAAGTCGGGCATGACCCCGTACGCAGCCTGCGCCCCACCCGGCGCGACACGAAAGCCCGTCATCACCTCGTCGAAAATCAGCAGCGCGTGATGCGCCGTTGTTAGCGCGCGCAGCCCCTGGAGAAACCCGTCCGCCGGTAGCACAACACCCATGTTCCCGGCGACCGGCTCGACAATCACGGCGGCAATTTCATCCGGGAACTGCTCGAACAGCGCCCGCACCGCCCCCAGATCGTTGTAGGGGGCGAGCAGGGTGTCCTGAGTTGCGCTTGGGGGCACGCCGGGGCTGTCCGGCAGGCCAAGCGTCGCGATGCCGGAACCGGCCTGCACGAGCAACATGTCCGCATGCCCGTGATAACACCCCTCAAACTTGACGATTTTGTGCCGCCCGGTGTAGGCGCGCGCCAGGCGCAGTGCCGACATCGTCGCTTCTGTGCCGGAGTTGACGAAGCGGACCATCTCGACAGATGGCACCAGATCAATCACCGCCTGCGCAAGCTCGACCTCGACCTCAGTAGGCGCCCCGAAGCTGGTCCCGCGCGCGGCCTGCCGCTGAATCGCCTCGACCACCGCCGGGTGCGCGTGGCCGAGGATCAGCGGCCCCCAGCTCAGGACGTAATCTACATAACGGTTGCCATCTGCATCAACCAGATAAGGGCCTTCGCCGCGCGCGATGAACAGCGGGTCGCCACCGACGCCGCGAAAGGCGCGCACCGGGGAATTGACCCCACCCGGCATCAGTCGCGTGGCCCGGCGGTAGAGTTCGGATGAGCGCTCAATCTGCATGGTGTGTCATGTCCTCGGAGGGTAAGATGCGCGAAACATACTGCCCGGCCAGATAGCGTGCGACGGCGGCGGCGGTTTCCTGACCCTGCCGCACACAGTCCGGGATGCCGACGCCGCGATACGCGCTGCCGGTCAGATATAGGCCGGTCGGAGCCAGCGCCTCGATCTCGTCCACGCGATCCAGGTGCCCGACCTCATACTGCGGGTTGCTGCGGTGCCAGCGGAAGACCCCGCAGTTCTTCGCGCACCAGGCCGACGAGAGCATCATCATCCAGCGCGACCAGGCCTTCGCGGCGCGGCCCGCCGACAAACGCCCGCAGCAAAACCGTTCCCGGCGCGGCACGCTGCGGGAACTTGGTGCTCGTCCAGGTGCAGGCCAGCAGTCGGGCCTGCTCGTGGCGCGGGACGACGAAGCCGAAACCGTCGAGCGGGTGTTCGAACTCGTCGGCGTTGTAGCCGAGCGAGACGGTCGCCGTCGAGACGTAGCGGATCGCGTCCAGTTTTGTGGCAAGCTCGGGTGCGGTGTGACGCAGCAGGTCAGCGCTGACGTAAGCGGGGGTCGCCAGGACGACCGCGTCCGCTTCGAGCATCACGCTGTCGTCCAACAGCAGGCGATAGCCACCGGCCGGGGTGGCCGCCAGCCGGGTGACGCGTGTCCCCAGGCGAATCTCCGCGCGAATCGCGTGCGCCAGCGCGCCGACAAGCTCTTGCAGACCGCCGCGCAGCGTCATAAAGGTGGTCGTCCTGGCATCCCGTCCGTTGGCGTGGGCGGCGCGCCGCGCGGCAATCATGCCACGCGTGAGGCTGCCGTAGCGCCGCTCGATCTCGACGAAGCGCGGAAAGGTGGCTTGCAGACTGAGCGTCTCAGGATCGGCGACGTGAATTCCTGCCATCATTGGCTCGGCCAGCACGTCCAGCGCTTCCTGACCAAGCCGCCGC
>QEUZ01000326.1 GCA_003577355.1 Chloroflexota bacterium
GGCATGTAGCGCCAGGCCGAGCCGGTGCGCACGATCCAGCGCACGCCGTTGAAGACCTCGCGCAGATCGTGATCGCGTTGTGGCGCATCTGTGCGCATGCGTGTCAGATAGGGAGCGACAAAGGCCCATTCTTCGTCGCTGACATCACTCGGGTAGGCGTCACGATTGTGTTGTGTGTCCATCCCGCAAGGGTAGCGCGAATTGACCCAAGTCCATAACACCCTCTAGCGAGAGTCTGTAAGTCGTCAAGAAACTGGTCTTGCGGTCTGATTGTTGCACTTGGCATCGCGATTGCTTGTCCCCCGTCTCGCCGGCAGCCAGCGTCGCGTACGTACTTTACCATGACTCCAGCAAATGGAGAGTGATCGCCCAGTCACTTTGGAGATGGCAGATAGGGATTTGCAACCATGGAGGGATCGACGGCGGGGATCTGGCGTCTGGTTGCCGCGGAAAGTTGGCGGCTCGAGCAACTTAGCCCGACGTGACCATTGTAGTTCATTGTCGTATTGAGCACACTGTTGAGGTGGTCGGTGAAGCGTCTTGCCACCTCATTGAGGTTCCTGCCCGTGATCGGCATCCTGCTCAGGCAGCCAGCATGCTCACGAGCAAGCGGAGATCGAAGCCGAGCGTGGTACGGGGCAATGTGTCGTCGCGCGCACGCTTCACTGCTGTTTGAAAGGTCAAACCCAACTGCTGCGCTTCAATTGTGATCAACTCGCGCAGCTGATCCTGGGTCAGCGTACCCTCCTCCAGTGCTGCAAGGAGCTCTGGAGACGGCTCGAGTTTCGGTTCAGGGGACGTTGGCCGTGTCGTCGCAACCATTGAACCTCTCCCACCGCAGCGAACGCGAGTACCAAGGCTATGTAACTATACGCGTCGGCACGTGGCAATCAATCGCGAGTCCCGACGTCAAGGAGTCGAAAGTGGTCACGGCGCGTTCATGAGCGTTTGTCCCTTGATGCCGAAGTCGCTCGCTATTGCGTCGTACAGCAGCGAGCCCGTCATTTTGAAGACAAGGAGTACCCGCATGCAGACCACCCCCACCACCGACACCCTCATGACCGGCCCCGAGTACCTCGACAGCCTGCGCGATGGGCGCGAGGTGTGGTTGAACGGGGAGCGGGTCAAGGATGTGACGACGCACCCGGCGTTTCGCAATGCGGCGCGCTCGGTGGCGCGGCTGTACGACTCGTTGCACGACCCGGCAACGCGCGATGTGCTGACGACGGTCGATGAGTTCGGGATACGCACGCACAAGTTCTTCAAGCCGGCCCGTTCCGCGCAGGACCTGATGGAGGCACGCGAGGCGATTGCCCTGTGGGCGAAGATGTCCTACGGGTTCATGGGGCGCACGCCGGATTACAAGGCTGCCTTCATGGCCTCGCTGGGTTGCTTCCCGGAGTTCTACGCGCCGTACACCGAGAACGCGCTCAACTGGTACAAGCGCTTCGCGGCGCGCGGGCTGTTCCTCAACCATGTGCTGGTCAACCCGCCGGTCGACCGCAAGAAGCCGATCCACGAGGTGGCCGATGTCTTCGTGCATGTTGTGGGGGAGGAGGACGCCGGCATCCGCGTCAGCGGGGCCAAGATGCTGGCGACCGGCTCGGCGCTGACCCACGCGACCTTTGTCGCGCAGAACTCCTCGGCGCAGCTGGAAAAGGGCAAGGCGGAGGACTTCGCGCTCGTCTTCATCGCCGATGTCGATACACCCGGCACGAAGCTGTTGTGCCGCAACTCGTATGAGGCGGCGGCGCGCAGTCCGTTCGACAACCCGCTCTCGTCGCGCTTCGACGAGAACGACGCGGTGTTGATCTTCGACAACGCGCTGATCCCCTGGGAGAACGTGCTGGTCTACCGCGACACCGAGCGGGCCAACTCGTTCTACCGCCACTCCGGCTTCTTCCAGCGCTACAACCTGCAGGCGGGCACCCGCCTGGGGGTGAAGCTGGACTTCATGTCCGGGCTGTTCGCCAAGGGCATCGCCGCCAACGGCACCGACGAGTTCCGCGGCGTGCAGGTTGCCCTGGGGGATATACTCGCCTGGAGGAACATGATCAACGCCTTCACCACGGCCATGGCGCTGGACCCGGCCCCCGGCCCCGGCGGCAGTGTCGTGCCGAAGCTGGAGTTCGCCTCGGCCCTGCGCGTGTTCAGCACCGAGTGCTGGGGAGCCGTGCGCACGACCTTTGAGACGATCCTCGGCGGCGCGCCGATCGTCATCCCCAGCAGCAACCAGGAGCTGCTGAACCCGGAGCTGGCACCGCTGGTCGAGCAGTACTACCGCGGCTCCGACAGTTCCGCCCACGACCGGATCAAGCTCTACAAGCTCATCTGGGACGCCATCGGCAGCGAGTTCGGCGGCCGCCACGCCCTCTACGAACGCAACTACTCCGGCAACAACGAGCAGGTGCGCCTGGACGTGCTCACCTTCTCCCGCGCCCGCGGCATCCTCCCCGCCGCCCTCGCACTGGTCGACCAGTGCATGGCCGATTACGACCTGCATGGGTGGACGAATGAGGTTTGGGCGAGTGATTAGGGGTTCGTGATTGGTGATGAGTGGGTGGACTGTCATCGGGAACCCTCATCACCCATCACAGCCTCTAATCACTAATCACGAACCCCTAATCACTAGTCACCAATCCTCGCATTCCGCAGCGGTGCGTTGGCGATAACGACCACGACCAGCCCTAGGAGGCCGAGTGCGCCCATGGCGGCGATGGCGGTTTGGGCGCCGGTGGTGGAGCTGAGGCCGCCGATCAGGAGCATGCCGAGCGGGGTCATGCCGATGGCGGTCGCGATCAGGCCCAGTGCGCGCGCGCGGGCGTCGGTGGGGGTCGCGCTCAGCACCAGCGCGGATTGGTGGGCGCCGAACAGGCCGGAGCAGACGCCGAGCACCAGCTGGACCAGGAGCGAGAGGGCGAAGATCGGCGAGAGCGCCAGCACGATGAGCAGGGCAGCGCAGGCGACAGAGCCGCCGAGGAAGAGCAGGCCGGGTCGCCGCGCGCTTGGGCCGAACGCCAGGCGTGCCGACGTCAGCCCGGCCCCAATGCCGTCGGCCCCGGCGAGGACGCCCATCCAGAAGGGGCCAACCAGCAGGATATCGCTGGCGACGATGGCGATGAGCTGCTGGTAGGGGAAGATCAACACGTTCATGATGATCGTGACAATGAACACGCCCCGCACCACGGGGATCTGGAGCGCCGCCGTCCAGCCAGTGTACAGCGAGGTGATGATCCGGAGCGGGGCGGCGTGCGGACGTTCCGAGGGCGGGGGCAAGCGACGCCGGAGCGCCAGGAGCCAGAGCAACCCACAGCCGTGCAGGCCCGCCAGGCATGCATAGCCGAGCTGCGCGCCTCCGGCTGAGAGCAAGGCCCCAGCGCCTATTGCCGCGCTGATCTTGGCGGCATTCATCGACAACGATTCGAGCGACATCGCGTTCCCAAGCAGCGCGCGCTCCTGTACCTCGCCGATTAGCGCGCTGCGCGCCGAGAAGTCGGCGGCTGAGCCGCAGCCGAGGCAGACGATCAGCAGGTACATGGCCCAGACCGGCGGGGTGCCAAGCAGGAACGCGCCGGTGAGCAGCAGCCCGACTACCAGCCCAACCACGTGGACGCCGACCAGAATGTCGATCCGCCGGTAGCGGTCGGCAATGACGCCGAAGAACGCCCCCAGGAGCAGCATCGGCAGGACGCGGGAGAAGCCGCTCAGCCCGAGGAGGAATGGTGAGCCGGTGATTTCGAGGATGATCCAGCCGGAGGTGATGATCTCGACCCAGCGGGCGCTGTTGTAGATGATCCCCGACACCCAAAGGCGTCGATACGCTGGCGAAGCGAGCACCCGTGCTGAGAGGCGGGACGTCCTACGCCGGCGGGCGTTCGCGGGAGTGCTGTCGTCCGATGCTGGATCAGCCACCTTCGCTGAGCCACCTGTTTCCCATGGCATACGGCCGTTTCGTGGCCCCGTGGCCGGCCCCTCCAGCACAGTACGTTGCCTGCGCATGGCACAGCGTGACTCCCCGGCCGCAGGCCGATCGCTCAGCACAACCGCGAGGCGCGTTGCATGCGCGAGTCGCCACTGCCACGGATGTCTCGCGACGGTGTGCTAGCGGCGGCCGGTCGGTGCAGGGAAGCTGATGTCCCGGTTGACATCCTTGTACAGCAGGTAGGCAGCTTCTCCCCAGCCGGTGCAGAAGCAGAACTGCGGGCAGTAGTGGCTCATCCAGATGAAGTCATCGGCCTTCACCTCGTGCCAGTCCCCGGCCAGTTGGTAGAGCATCTGCCCCTCCAGCATGTAGAGGCCATGCTCCATGATGTGCGTCTCGACACACGGGAAGTAGGTTCCCGGCTCGAATCCGAGCACGTTGACGTGCATGTCGAACGCGAGGTCCTCAACCGGCAAGAGGTACTGCCAGTAGCGGCCCTGGGTATGCGCGCGCATGCGCTCGACGTTGTCGCGGTGGTCGACGAGCGGCGCCGGGATGGGGAGGTCGATCTGCGAGTATGGGCGCTTGATCCAGATCAGGCGGCACGGTCCATCGCCACCGGCACGAATGTCGTAGTGGTGGCCGGTCGGGACATAGGCATAGCCGTGTGGGGTCAGGTCGTGCGACGTGCCGTCGATGCCGAGCGTCACGGCGCCGCTGACGAGGTAGAAGAAGTGTTCGAGTCCATCGTTGCGGCTGGCGGTCGTCCCGCCACCCGGCTCGATCTCGAGCGCCGCCTGTGCAAAATGCGCGCCCATCTCCGGCGAGGTCAGGAAGAAGACAGTCGTCCGCTCGAACCCGGGCAACCGGCTGGGGAGGATGCCCTCCGGCGGCATCACAGCGTACTGCGGCGTGACGACCCCCCGATTGTGGGCGTATACGCCGAACGGCAGCGGCTTCGGCGGCGCGTAGCGTTCCACGTCGGTATGCTCCTCCCTCTTTGGCAGCATCAGCTACCACCGCGGTCCAGCGGTAGTGCGGTTTCGGCCACGGCAGCCCCCGATGTCGGGGTACGCCCTACAGTATCGCAACACC
>QEUZ01000327.1 GCA_003577355.1 Chloroflexota bacterium
GCCCCTGCGCCACCAGCCCGTAACAGGTCACGTCGCGAGAATGTCCAGCGTGGCATTGGAGTGCGTCTCCCCGCTCGGTCCACGTTTCGTTGCACCACATCCTTGATTGAGTGTCATGAGCAGAATATATTAGGCGTGCCTAATTTGTCAAGATTGTGGCATGGGGGGTGCCCCACAGACTTTTGCATGGCCCTGAACTGATGCGGATTCTTCGGAGCCGTTGCGAAGCCCAGTTCCGCACCACGACTGAGAGTGCACGATTGGCGCGCAATATCCTGAGGGGCGCCCCATGGAGATACGAAGAAGTGGCAGGTTACTGTGCCTCGTCGCGATGGAGGCGCACCTGCCAGGCTGACCCTGCTGGCGCGGCCGAACGGGTTGGAGTGGCTTGTACATTGAATAGAGCGATTGCCCCTCACGGCGTGTATGCGGTACGCACGATCAGGCTATGGACGCTGACAACCGTCCCCGGAGCATCACCTGGCGTGAATACGCCACCGCTCCATGCACGCGCCGCACGCTAGCCATCACTCGTCTCGCACCCGCAACCACACCGACACGTGCGCCGGTTGCATGGTCTCGTTTGCAACTTGGCGAATCTCCGTAATGAGCGAGTCGAGGTCGAGCTCATCACGCAGGCGGTCACTGAAGGCGTCGATGGTCCGTTCGGCATCGTACTTGTGGCGGTAGAACCTCCGGTCGACGATGCGTTGCACGCGGGCGCGGCCGGGACGCACTAGAGCAGCTACCGCCAAGGTCGTGCCGGCCACCGCGAGGTCGGAGCCGCTGGCGTACGCTGCAAGCGCCTGTTGCGCTACGACTACCCCAGCGGCATAGATCGCACCCAGGAGCACGGAGAGTGTGCCGTACACCAGGGTTCGGTTGATGATGATGTCGATGTCGTAGAGCTGATAGCGCAGGATGGCAATGCCGGTTGCCGCGACCAGCAGCAGGAGCGCGCCGACGACCAGGGCGCCGGCCCACCAGGTGGCATCCCAGGCGAAGGTGATTGCCAGCGCGATGAACAGGCTGAGCGCGACCACCCCGCCGCTCCAGACGAACCACTTGAGCTGCTGGCGTTCGATGCCACGTGAGCGGCGCAGACGCACCAGCGCGGCGATGGCAGCGACCGGCACGCAGAGACTGGCGATCAGGGCGGCGATCCCAGTGGTCTGTTCGATCCACGGGCGAAGGCCGGGAATGACGGCGTACGGGTTCTCGATCCCTTCCCAGCCACTCAGCTCGCCGGGAGTCAGCGCGAAGCCAACCGTCATCACGGCAATGCTTGCAGCCGAGAGCCCGAAGACCCAGCGCCAGCGCGACCCCGGCAAGTGGCCAGTGGGGAAGAGCAACAACGGCCAGGTGAGCGCGATGTAGAGGGCTGCCACGCCCAGCCAGTTGGCGAGCCAGACTGCCTGGTTGCCGAACGGCAAGCTGCCGGGGCGAGCGATCAGTGTGTAGGTTGCCCACGTGTCGGTGAAGAAGTAGATTGCGATCCCTACGCCGATGAACAGGTACAGCCAGCCGATGCGGTGATCCGGTCGCCGCCAGACGATCAACGCGCCGATCAGCGCATAGCCGGCCAGCCCAGATGCGCCGACGATGTCGGCCCAGCCGGACGCATCCTCCAACTGGGCTACATCGTGCGGCATGATGAGCACGAGCACTGCCGCAGCAACCATGAGCAGCACGCTGAGTGTCAGCAGTGCAAACGCAACGATGGCGCGTGGCGATAGCGGTGGTCGGTCCTGGTGCACGTGTCCCATTAGTCCAATCCCTTGCGACAACCCTACACCCTTGCGGCAACGCGCGTCACCTGCTCGTCATCGTGCGTTCATCTTGTCGTCATATTGTCTCGGTAGGGTTGTTCCTGAAGGGGAGTAGCCCACAGCGCATTCTGCGCTCCCCGCCCGGGCCGTCAACGCGAGCAGCATGCTCCGGCCCGGCGACGCGTCGAACGACTGAGACGTGGGGGCGAGACCTTCGTGGCGCGCGACGGACGCACGCTGCGGGGGTTCGCCCCTATTGTTTGTCTCGTTGTTCTGCGTAGGGGGAGATCATCGCTTGGATGGCGTAGCTTCGCCGCTTCTCTGGGTTGGGTTCACCATCTTCGTCGTGACGTTGCTGGTGCTCGACCTCAGCATCTTTCACCGCAAACCCCATGTATTGAGCGTGCGGGAAGCCGCGCTGTGGACCGCCGGCTGGATGAGCCTGGCGTTGTTGTTCAACATTGGGGTCTTCTACTGGTCCGGCGCCGAGCGTGGACTGGAGTTCACGGCTGGGTACCTGGTCGAACTCGCCCTCAGCGTCGATAACATGTTCGTCTTCGCGCTGATCTTCGCGGCGTTCACTGTGCCGGCGGCCTATCAGCACCGCGTGCTCTTCTGGGGCATCCTCGGCGCCCTGGTGATGCGCTTCATCTTCATTATGCTCGGCGCGCAGCTGCTCCACTCCTTCCACTGGATCATCTATGTCTTTGGTGGGTTCCTGGTCCTGACCGGCTTCAAGATCCTGATGAAGCGCGACGAACACCCCGACCTTTCCAAAAACGTTGCGTTGCGCCTCTTCCGGCGCTTCGTCCCAATGACCCACGAGTACCACGAGCAGCGCTTCACGATCGTGAAGGATGGCCGGCGCTTTGCCACGCCACTGCTGGCGGTGCTGGTGCTGGTGGAAGCGACCGACCTGGTCTTCGCGATCGACTCAGTACCGGCTGTCTTCGCTGTGACCAAGGACCCGTTCATTGTCTATACCTCCAACGTCTTCGCGATCCTCGGCCTACGCTCGCTCTACTTCCTGTTGGCGGGGGTCATGGACCGCTTCCACTACCTCAAGGTCGGACTCGGCGCGATCCTCATCTTCGTTGGGGCCAAGATGGCGCTGAGCGATGTTTACAAAATGCCGATCGCGATCTCGTTGGGGGTGATCGTCGTGGTGCTGGCGGTGTCGATCGTCGCGTCGCTGCTGCGCAAGCCAGAGGAAGCGTCGCACCCCATCGAGCCACTCGGACCCGGCGGCGAGGCGGCGCACACCTCCGGGCGTCAGCCGGCTTCAACGACGAACGCCTGAATCTGAAGGACGCTGCACGATGGATTTCTTTGAGGATTTCGGGTGTATCGCAATCGCCGGCGTCATCCTGCTCGCGCTGATCCTGCTGGCCGTCTGCGTTATTGCTGGTATCGCGGTTGTCGCGTATGTCGCGTGACGAGTGGGTCGTGGTGAGTGACGAGTGGAGCGAGAAGGAGAAGGTTCTGTTCGGACGGTTTTGTACTGACCTCGTGGATAGCCGCTGTCACCTAAACCACCTGGCTCAGCCATACCTAGGTTTCTCGATCTAATCACTACTCACCCATCAACTCGTCACTCACAAAGGAGGAACACATGACGGATCTGAAGTGCCCCAAGTGCATTGCGCCGATGCGGGTGATCGAGCGCAATGGGGTCACGATTGAGCGCTGCACCGAGTGTGGCGGTATCTTTCTCGATCGCGGAGAGCTGGAGCGGCTCTCCCAGGCGGAGCATGCCTATATCCGCAGCGCAGCGAAGTCGCGCGAGTGGGACGACGACGACGACGATGATGACGCCTATTACCGCGAGCTGCGGCGGCAGAGTGGCGGTGGGGAGCGCGGCTATGGTCAGCAACACCCGCCCAAGAAGAAGCGGCGCGGCTTCCTGGACGATCTGTTCGACTTCGGGTAGTCGGTCGATTGCGCGCTCTGTGCCCGTCTGGCGCAGGGTGCGCAGCGTTTCCGCAGGTGGCCGGAGCACCGCCGCTTAGTGGACCGGCAAGCCCACGATCCGCCCCGCGCCGATGAGCAGCATCAGGCCCGCGAGCGCCAGCAACAGCATCCGCACGTTGTAGGTGCGGAACTTGCTGGAAATACCGGCGAAGAACAGGACCGAGGCGAAGATCACCGTACCGAGCACATAGTTGTCGCTGTGCTGGTTGGCGGTGGTCGCTTTCCCAAAGTGTTCTTCCGCCAGTGCTTCCAGTTCCCGGCTGCGGGCGAAGAGCAGGTCGAGGTAGGCCGGGTCTTCAACAGGACTGCGGATCGTGGCGGAACCCAACTCCTGTTCCAGCGGGTTCGACGCGATCCAGGCATCGACGAATGGGATGAAGTCCTTGCGCATCATGCGCGTGCGGTAGAACTCGGCGAGCTGAGCGTCCCCCGCTGCGTACGCTTCTGCGAAGAAGTTGAACGTGCTGGTATCGATAACATACTTCTGCGCCCCGAGGTTGTAGGCACGGGTCGATTCCACCCGATATGACGCGGCCCGCGCGAAGTTGATCGACTGTAGCCCGCTCCAGCGCGTGGCCTGGTAGGCGCTCCAGGCGGTCAACACCGTCGTGATCGCCAGCATGACCGAGGCGACGAGCTCCAGTCGGTAATCACGGTCGCTGTTCGCTCCGGAGCGCCGCACGCCCCTCCAGGTGCGTGCGGCGTGTCTGGGCTCTTCTTCTGCGGTCACGACACTCCTCCGCACCGGCGCATGTCGACGGTATCACGCTGGTGGCCGTGCTGGGTACAACTTGAGCATCGTGCGCCCGCTCAGGAAACGCCCACAACTCTCGCGTCGCCGTCGCCCGCGTGCCTGCCCCAACCCACGCATCCAGCAAGATTATGCGCGATGGCCCTACCCGCACTGCTTCGTTGGCACATCGCAGTACGCCACGGCATGCAATACTGCGCCGGTGCTGAACGTCCATTGGCGCGGATGGCAGGTCAGCGGTGTCGCGTCTGCAGACAGGGGGAGCGCATGCGTTGGTTGGCGCTACTCATGGTTGTTGCGATCGTCGCTTGCGGTGGTGGTGATGATGACAGCGCCCAACAGGTCGGAGATACCGACCCGACGCCCACTGTAGTGGCCGCAGCGGGCGCGACGCCCACCAAACGTAACTCCGATGCTGCGGAGAACCTGGATGTCCATATTCCGCTCCGGTCCGGCAGCAGCGGCGAGGTGCTATCCAGCAACCCCGACCCGTTTGCCGTGAATGACGACCAGGGGACGTTGCGGGTGACCGTCGATGCGATTCTGGACCCAGCCGAATCCACGAGCGGCATCTTCCAGCCGGAACCCGGCAACAAGTTCTGGGCCATGCAGCTGACGCTGAAGGCGGTCGGCGACAAACCGGTCAACACCGGCGTCTGGTTGCTCTATACAACCGACGGCGTCCGCTACGATAACCTGTACCTGACGGGCGTTGGCGATGACATCCTGTATGGCGGGTTGGACCCTGGCGAGTCTCTGCAGGGGGTCATTGTGTTCGAGATCCCGGAGGACGCCGAGATCGACTACGTCCA
>QEUZ01000328.1 GCA_003577355.1 Chloroflexota bacterium
CCCGACACCCCGAGCATCTGGCCGTCATGCAAGGCGTCCTCAACATCCCGTTCAAGCGCGGCGCACCCCAGGCGCCCATCGAATACCCGGAGAGTAGCGACATTCAGAGCCTGATGAACCACATCGACCGTCGCACGCCGACCGGGCAGCGCGACTACGCGCTGTTCGCGCTCATGTTCAACACCGGGGCGCGTGTTCAGGAGGTGCTGAACGTACGTGTTGGTGATCTGCGCCTCGATCCGCCCGAGCAGGTCCGGCTTATGGGCAAGGGAGAGAAACTCCGCCTGTGCCCCTTGTGGCCGCGCACCGCGCAGCTGCTTCGAGATCTCATCGACGCTCATGTACCGCAAGCACCAGATCGTGCCACGGCGCTCGTGTTCCGCAATCGCAACGGCGCTCCGCTGACGCGCTTCGGTGTTCGCTATCTGCTGCGCAAGCACTTGCCGGGCTACCGATCCGCCACACAGGGTCGGCGTATTCATCCGCACGCGCTTCGGCACGCCACCGCCGTCCATCTACTTAAGTCGGGTGTCGAGTTCGCCACCATCAGCCAGCTCCTGGGGCACGCCAGCCTCACGACCACCATGCGCTATGCACGAGCGGACCTCGATCTCAAACGGCAGGCGCTGTCGCAAGTGTTTCCGGACTCGCTCGGCTTGCCCGCAGCGGGCCGGGTTCGCTGGCACGGTGCAGAACTGACGCGCTGGCTGCGAAGACTGTGACAGTAATGTGGAGTAACGGTGGATCTCCATCGCTTACAAAAGCCATCAGCCGCTGTTGCTCCACATAAACGCTCGCTCCACATAAATCCAGTTATGGAAAGATCCACATAACTGCACGCGGTTGAACACGCTCCACAGGTCGGAGCGGTTGTCGTCGTACCGGCGGGCCTGCAACACCTGCCGTTCGGTGATCGGCGCGGCGGTATCCGCCTCGTCGTATTTGAGTGCGATGGCCGAACGGGCGAACACTTCGGCCTCGGCCTCGTTCAGCGTTACCGCTTGCATCGCCTCGCGGGATGCCTCGGCGCGCTCGAAGCCTTCCAGCACTTCATAGGCACCTTCGATGACATGGCCTGCCACGTCGCCTTTGTGGGGTACGCGCACATCGGCCACGGTGTCGCCGCACACCAGCCCGTTCTCGCAAGCGAAGCGGAACATGCCGGCCAGCATCTGATAGCTGCTACTGCCGTCATGCGAGTTCAGCAAGATGATTTCGTTGGCCTCGCGGCCGTTGATCTGGCTGGCGTGGCGCAGCCGGATCATGTGCTTGGTGTACTCGCGGCGGTCGTCGCGCCGCACACGGGTCTGACACACCATGAAAGGCTGGAAACCCTCCTTGCGCAGTTCGGTCAGCACTGCGACGGTGGGGATATAGCAGTACCGTTCCGAACGGCTGCCGTGCTTGTCCTCCGCAAAGATCGAAGGGGCCACGCGGCGAATCTGGTCATCCGCCAGCGGACGTGCCGAGCGCAGCACCGGGGAGCGCGGAGCGAATCGGGATGCAAGTTGCATGTCTGTTCTCCTGTGAAGGTTGCTGATCGAACCCCCACCGGATTCCTAGATTCGGAGCCCTCTTGCTCCGAGTTCCGGTTGGGGGTCGGCGCAGAGACCTGGGCCGGCCTCGTTGCCACCGTCTTTCCTGAGTTCATCGCCCGCGACGGCCGGAGCGCGTGGACGGGTGCCGTCAAGGAGAAAAGCGACAGGGGTGGTGCGGCCCGCAGCCGCAGGCGAGGACACGGCCCTGGCGCGCCTTGACGACACACGGCCGCGGGCTACAGTCGCGGAAAGGTGATGAAGTCAGGAAAGACGGATCGACAAGGCAACGGCCGGCGTCGGCGCCGACCCCACGCAAGCGAAGCGCGCAGCGCCGAAGGCGCGAAGACAACTGCGAGGATCGACACAAGGCGCAGCAAAAAAGGGGCCGAAGCCCCCTTTCGTCAAAGCAGGCCGCGTTCGGCCAGCGATGTCGTCCGATCACCGCCGACGATAATGTGATCGAGCGTCCGCACGTCGATCAGCGCCAACGCCTCCCGGAGCCGAAGCGTAATCAGCTCGTCGGCCTGGCTCGGCTCGGGAACTCCGCTCGGGTGGTTGTGGGCCAGGATCACCGCGGCGGCATTTACCCGCAGCACTTCCCGGACCACTTCGCGCGGATGGACGGAAGCGCCGTCGATCGTCCCGCGGAACAATTCGATGTACTGGATCAGTCGATGGCGGCTGTCCAGCAACATTATGGCGAACACTTCGTAGTCGTAGCCGGCGAGCTTGGTGCGCAGGTACTCCCGCGTGACTGCTGGCGACTCGAACAACGTGCCCCGCGGGTTCTTGTCGTCGATGACCCGGCGCGCTGCGGCCAGGATCTGCTCAGGCGTCGCCAAACGATAGCGCCGGCTCTCGCTGTCGCGGACCATCAGCGGGGATTCGGAAGTGAAGAACAACTGCGACATGACCGTACTCCGATTGATCGGGCGGAATTGCCCGACCCGGCCGGAGCACGGCGCAGCGCAAGCTGTCACAGGGTCGCAGACGGCCACGGGCCGCAAGCGTGCAGCACACGCGCAGCCCTTGACGGCGAGCACGCCGTGATACCGTGGGGAGACACAGCAAGACCGCCCACCTGCCATGCAACTTCGATGGCAAGCGGAGCGCGCAGGCCCGCGAGGGCCGTAGGCGTCAGGGATCAGCGCCGGATGGCCGCGACTCGGAACGAGGCGCGGGGCAAAGCCCGCGAGCCCGACGGCGGCACGCCGGGACGCTCCTCCTAGTGTCCCAAGCCACCCTCCCGCGTATCCCAGCGTAGAGAAGCGCACCCCGTCACATACTGGACAAGTCGGTCTTGGCATGTACTGCTTTGGACTGTATTCATATAAACTCCAAGTACTTACCGGCTCCGGTTGCCATGACTGACAACTCCGTGCTGACAGTGAAGGAGGTTGCGGCTCTTCTGCGCGTAGACGAGAAGACCGTGTATCGCCTGGTGAAGAAACGGCAGCTACCGGGATTCAAGGTCGCCGGGGCGTGGCGGTTCAAACACGACGACATCGAATCGTGGATCGAGAGACAGAAGGCGGCTGAGACATGAGCGCAGACCTTGGCTTCAAGCAGACGACTGCTGCCTCGGCCACCACAACCTGGAGGAACGTATAGATGGCCAAGACCGCCAGCAGCGCGCTTTCGCCAGGTCAGGATTTCATCGCACCCGCGGACCTGCACTTCGACCGCGAGAATCCCCGCTTCATCGACTTGGCGTACACAGACGAAGTTGACATCGTGCGCGAGCTGTATGAGCAAGCCGATGTCGATGAACTGATCCAGTCAATCCTGTCCGCAGGATACATCGACTTCGAACCCCTGATCGTCCTGCGCACCGGGAACATCGTCCTGGAAGGCAATCGCCGATTGGCCGCGCTGCGTCTGATTGCCGATGAGAACCTGCGCAAGAAGCTCAAGGTCACATTGCCAGCAGTCGAGGCCCAGAAGCCTCTGCCAGAAAAGGTTCGCGTGCTGATCGTCGATCACCGCGACGAGGCACGCAGCTTCATCGGCTTCAAGCACATCAACGGCCCCTTCAAGTGGGATGCTCTCGCCAAAGCGAAATACGCCGCCAAGTGGTACGAGAGCGGCGGCGACATCACGACGATCAGTCGAACGCTGGGCGACAACCACAACACGGTCAGGCGCTTGGTCAATGGGTGGTTCGCCTTGCAGCAGGCGCTGAAGGACGGCTTCGATCTCACGCAGATATCGAAGAAGAACTTTGCTTTCTCTCATTTATATACGGCGCTCACTCGCGCGTCCGTACGGGATTTCCTCGGCCTCAGTTCCGAGGATTTGTCAGCACCACCTCAAAAAGACCCCATTTCCGCTGAGAAGCGCAACGAGCTACAGCAGCTCATGTCCTGGCTATACGGCCAGGAGCACAAGGGCGAACCAACCATCATCCAGAGCCAGAACCCCAACCTCAACGAACTCAGCAAGCTTCTGGCCCACCCTGAGGCCAAGACAATGCTGATGGCGCGACGCGATCTGCGCGTCGCCTTTGAGCGCGTGGAGCCAGCCTCCGCCCGGTTCGGAGAGTCGCTAATGAAGGCCGCGAAGCAGTGCGAAGACGTACTCGGCTTGGCTGGCGCCTACGACGGCGAACCGACGCTGCTGAAAGTGGCCGAAGGCATGCAACGCACCGCTCGCGCATTGGTGACGACCATGCGCGAGCAGCAAGAGAGCAAGTCGAGTGACGATTGATGGTTACCATCAGCCCTCCAACGCCCACGGACACGCGGAGCACCCTGGCCGATTGGCTGGAACTTCAAGCATTGCTGGATACGCGCGGCATAGTCACTCGCGCGACCCTTATCAACGTGCTCGATATCATCGAGGACGATGCCAAGGAAGCCCTTCACGTTGATCCAGAAACCGGCGAAATCCTGGATGAAGCGATTCTAGAAGAAACTCGTAGCCAGTTCATTGATACTGCATTCGAGGAACTGAGCTACCGCCAGCAGATACTTGGTGACTCCTATCCGTTCCAGGTCGATGCTCAGGGTCGCCGCCTCACCCTGACCCTGAACGAAGAAGCTCCCCAACCTGGGCAAACCGTTTACCTGTTCTGCCTGCTCGCCTGCGCCATCCGCGAGAGCAAGTTTCAACCGGAGAATGTACTGACGCAGGCCGAAAGGGAGATTGCCGACGCATTCCAAGTCTGCGCCTGCCTTGCCGCCGGCGGCTACGTCAATGGCGAGGTCAGTTCCTTCGGCTTTCCGCGCGCGACGGGCACAAACTTCCTTACGGCTCTCCGCCACACGTTTGCCCGATTCGGCATGGGGACCGTCCGAGCCGATGACGAGATTCCCGACGGCCTACCCACGTCACTGAAGGATGGCGGCATTGATGTCATCGCTTGGCGCAGCCACCCCG
>QEUZ01000329.1 GCA_003577355.1 Chloroflexota bacterium
GGCCAGGCGATCCAGTCGGGCTCCTTATATGCCCCCTTTACGATGCGCACCCGCGCCTTGCGCTCGATCATCTCGTCGAGATCACGATCGGTGCGGTAGAGATACGATTGCAACACGATACCGACAGCCGCCGGATGTTTGTCATGGATACGCCGAAACAGCGCAAGCGTGCGGTCAGTGTACGCCCAGCCTTCCATGTCGATGCGCACGAACGCGTCGTGTCGCGCCGCGTGTTGGACGATCGCTTCGATGTTTTCCCAGGTCAACTCGTCGGAGATATCCAGGCCAAGCATAGTGAGCTTGATCGAAATGTTGGCAGGCAGGCCGGCGCGAAGCATCGCGTCGAGGGTCTCGATATATGCGCCGCGAGCGGCAACCGCAAGGCGCTCGTCGTCAACGTTCTCTCCAAGGAGATCGAGTGTTGTAGTCAGGCCAATCGAGTGCAGCGCCTGCACTTTCTCCAACGCGCCCGCCAGGTCCTCCGCCGCGACAAAACGTTGCACCAGAGGGCGGGAGAAGCGTGAGCGCCGGATCAGCTCCTCGGCGCGAGGCTCTCGTGCCAGCCACAGCATCGCCGAACGCAATACAGCCACGCCACCACCCCCACCATGCGCGAATACGGTAGCGCCCAAGTGTAGCCGACGCGCTGCGCCTGATAGCATCTAGCGCAGCGACGAAGAGAGTGACGCCGAATGTCGATTGAGAAGCGTTTTGGCCTTCACCCCCACACCGTCGTGCGCGACAGCTTGCACGATCTGATCCCGTTGTCCTACGAGGCGCACATTCTGATCTCAACCCGCGCATTCTTGCGCTTGGAAGGGATCCAGCAACTTGGGTTCGTTTCCCGCATCTGGCCCGGGGCGCGGCACACCCGCTTCGAGCACTCGCTTGGCGTGATGCACCTGATGGCGCTGGCGTTGCACAGGCTCACCGATTTCGGCGCCCCGGTAGACGCCGAAACTGGTCGCATTGCAATTGCTGCTGCTCTGCTGCACGATATCGGCCATTACCCCTTCAGCCATGCAATTGAGGAGCTCGGTCCTCCCGTGCGCACCCACGAGGAGGTTGGTCGAGCGTTCATTGTAGAAGGCGAACTTGCAGAGGTACTTCGCGATGTCTGGGGCGTCGATCCGCAGCGGGTTGCCAACCTGGTCCGCCCAAGCGGCGCTCCTCTCACAGCGGCTGACCGCTTCGTGCGCGGGCTATTGAGCGGGGCGCTTGACGTCGACAAGCTGGATTATCTGCCCCGCGACGCTCGCGCATGTCATGTTCCATACGGCGGTGTTGACACCTTGAGGTTGCTCGATGCATTACGAGTCGTAGAGGTGGACGGTGAGTGCAAAGTCGGCATCGACGATAAGGGGGTGTCACCGTTGCATTCGCTGATCAATGCGCGCCAGGAGATGTTCGACAATGTGTACTGGCATCACACGAACCGCGCCTGTATGGCGATGCTCCTGCGCGCGGTGCAGGACGCGCTGCTCGGCGGCATTCCAGCGTCGGAGCTGACCAACCACGACGATGCATCGCTCCTCGCCAGGTTATCTGAGCCGGATATGCCCAAGACGACCAGACGGCTCGTCATAGCGCTGCGCGACCGCAGGTTGCACAAGCGCGGGGTCGAGATCTCTGCGCGCGCTACTGACCTCTTCCAGTGGTTGAGCGCGCTCTTCTTCGACCCCGCGCGACGCCGGGACGTCGAGCGGGCGATGGCAGCGCAGTTGGCCAACCTGACGGGGTTGCCAGTTGAGGATGGTGATGTCCTGATCGATATCCCCAAGCCGGAACGCTGGCGCACGGACGTTTGGGTTTCGTTCGAGCAACCTCCCATCGGGATGTCGCGCCTCATGCCCTGGCACGAGGTCGTGGGCGTCGGCGACGAGCTGAAGCGCTACGAGGAACACCGGCGCCTCGTGCGCGTTGTAGCGGTAGAGCCGCTACGACACCATGTGCGGACGCACTGGGAGCGACTCCTGTTCCCACTCGCTACACCCAGTTAGCATGGGGTAGAACCGCGCAGCGAACGACGGCGTCTGCTGGTTCCGCGTCGAGGAGAAAACAATTGGCACGTCGACCGCTCCGCTTTGGCTCAGGCACCCTCCAGAAATTCGCCTGGCACGAGCTTGTCGAGCGTTGGCGGATGCTGGCCGATCTGGGGTTCGACACCCTCTGGCTCACCGACCATATCGCCAATCCGGACGCCCCGCATGACGACTGGTTCGATGGGTGGACGGCACTGACAGGGCTCGCACACGTCGCGCCGCGCGTCCGCCTTGGTATTCTGGTGACCAACATCACCTATCGCAACCCAACCGTTCTGGCAAGGGAGGCGCTGACACTCGACCACATCACCGACGGACGGCTGGAGCTTGCCATCGGCCCCGGTGGGCAGGAGAGCGACCATCTCATCACCGGCGTGCCATATTGGCGCCCCTCCGAACGTGTCGCCCGCTTCCGTGAGTTCACGCATCTCGTTGACGCGCTGTTGCGCCACGAACAAACAACCTTTGCCGGGAAGTACTATGCCGCAACCGGCGCGATGCTGCGGCCCAGGCCGGTACAGCAGCCGCGCCCGACACTGACGATCGCCGCGCACGGGCCAGCAACCCTCGCTGTCGCTGCTCGCTACGGCGATACGTGGAATTCCCTCGGCGGCATGCGCGAGGGCGACCCTCGCGCAGCACTGGATGCGACACGTCGTCGAATCGAGCAGCTCGTCGCGGCCTGCCAGCGAATCGGACGCGACCCGGCGGAACTTCGGTACTCATTTCTGGCGGGGTTCACCCCCGACAGGCCATTCGACTCGATCGATGCATGCGTCGATTTCATTGGTCGGTACGCAGAGCTTGGCATCAGCGAGTTTGTGTTTTTCTATCGGCCGCGAGGGGTATCGCACAACCAGTTCGAGCGCGTCATTGGTGGGGCTTTGCCACAGTTTCGAAACGAAGAATGACGAAACCTGACACAGCCTCGGCAGCCTGCATCGCAATGCTTCATCGACATCATCATGCGCGACAGGCCTCGTCGATTGCCCGCCTACCGTACCCGCTCGTACTCGCCACGGGCGGGCGAGCACGAGCCTGCTCGCGGCGTTGCAATGTTCCCGTCCAAAATCACCTAGGCCAAGACCACTTACGGGAACGTAGCGGAAGCAGCGATTGGTCCGTATCATCGCCGAAGCCGCACAACGCCGCCGTGGAAGGAGCGAGCGATGACCGTGAGTATGACGACCGAAGCGCGGGTCCTGTTCGAGCGCCGCGGCCCAGTCGCCTGGGTGACGATCAACCGGCCAGAGGCGCACAATGCCATGACGTTTCAGATGTGGGACCGCCTTGCCTCAATTTGCGAGGAAGTCGGCGCGGATCCTGACCTACGAGTACTCGTCATCACAGGCGCTGGCGAAAAGGCGTTCGTTTCTGGGACCGACATTAGCGAGTTCCGGACGTTTACCGACCCACAACAGGCCCTGGACTACGAAGCGCGCATCGACGATGTGTACACCCGCATCGAAACACTCGCGAAGCCAGTCATCGCAGCGATCCGTGGTTACGCCGTCGGTGGCGGCGCAGGAATGGCGATCTGCTGCGATATGCGTTACTGCACGCCGGAGTCGCGCTTCGGCATCCCAATCGCGCGCACACTCGGCAACTGTCTCTCGACGAACGTGTATGCACGACTGATCGACCTAATCGGGCCAGCGCGAACCAAGGATATGATCTTCACCGCGAGGCTGTTCTCAGCGGATCAAGCGTTGGAGTTGGGGCTGGTCAACGAGATTGTCGATGGCAACCAGCTCGAAGAGCGCGTCATGGAAGTCGCCAACCAAATCGCTGGCCATGCACCCATCACCATCGAGGTGACCAAAGCTGCCGTTCGCTATATCAGCCAGCACCGTCGACCGAAGCGCAACGAAGAGCTCATCTTGCGGGCGTACATGAGCGAGGATTTCCAGGAAGGGGTGCAGGCATTTCTCGCCAAGCGCAAGCCAGAGTGGAAGGGGCGGTAGCGTGCCTGCTGCAAACACGGACGGCGGCCCGCTTGCCGGGGTGCGCGTCATTGACTTGGGACGACACCTAGCCGGCCCAACGTGCGCGATGTGGCTCGGCGACTTGGGCGCGGATGTCATCAAGGTCGAAAACCCGGAGCGCGGCGACGACGGGCGGTCTGCCGGTCCGCCCTGGTTCAACGGCGAGAGTGCGTTTTTCCTGTCCGCCAACCGCAACAAGCGTTCGCTGGCGCTCGACCTGAAGCGGCCGGAAGGGCAAGACATCTTCCGCAGGCTTGCCGCAATCTCCGACGTGGTCATCGAAAACTTCCGCCCCGGGGTGATGGAAGCGCTGAATATCGGGTACGATCGCGTTTCGGCCGAGAACCCGCGCGTGATCTACTGCTCGATCTCCGGGTTCGGCAAGGATGGCCCGTTCGCTGACCGGCCAGGTCTCGACCAGATCATTCAAGGCTTCTCCGGCCTCATGAGCGTGACTGGCTTCGAAGGCGGCGAGCCGGTACGTGTCGGCATCCCGATCGCCGACCTGCTCACTGGCCTCTTCGGCGCATATGGTGTGCTGGCGGCGTTGCAGGCACGCGCCCAAACCGGGCGCGGCCAGCGGGTTGAAACGTCACTGTTGGAAAGCATGGTCGGCATGCTGAGCTTCCAGGGGACGCGCTACCTGAACGGAGGCGAGATCCCCCAACCGGCAGGCAACCACCATCCGATCAACGCGCCGTATGGCGTGTTCCGGGCCGGTGCAAGCTACCTCACTATTGGCGCTACCGGCGACAAGCGCTGGCCGCAATTCTGCGAAGTGATTGGCGCACCGGAGCTACTTGAAGACGAGCGCTTCAAAACGAATGGCAGCCGGTACGAGCACCGC
>QEUZ01000004.1 GCA_003577355.1 Chloroflexota bacterium
TTCCAGAATGATCCCGGCGACGGTGTGCGGCCCTTCGTACATCAGCACTTCTTCAAGGTGGGCCAATGCGCGGTCGCGCTCCTCCTCCGGTGTTGTGGAATGGAACGACGAGCGGTAGGTGTAGGGGCCGCAGAAGTGCAGCACGCCGGGCACGGTCGGCTCAGAGCCCCAGCGGCGGGGATCGCCGGTGAGGGCGATCGCGCCGTGGGTCGCGCCGTGGTACGAGCGGTAGGCGGCCAGCACTTTGTGCCTGCCGGTGTGCATGCGGGCGATGCGCAGTGCGTTCTCGTTCGCTTCCGCCCCGCCATTAGTGAAGAAGGTCATCTCCAAGTCGCCGGGGGTCAGCTCGGCCAGCAGGCGCGCCAGTTCGGAACGCTTATCGTTGGCGTAGCTCGGCGCGATCGTGCAGAGCACGTCCGCCTGCTCCTTAATCGCGGCGACGACCTTCGGGTGTTGGTGACCGAGGTTCGTGTAGACAAGCTGGCTAGCGAAGTCCATGTAGCGCTTGCCCTCGTAGTCCCAGATCTCGACCCCCTGCCCACCGGCAATCGGCAGCGGGTTGATCTGCCCCTGAGCCGACCAGGAATGGAAGACGTGCGCCCGGTCATCACGCCGCACGCGCTCCTCAGTTGCCATATCGACGACGACCATCACACCACCTCCCGTGTCATTGCAGCCAAACGACCAACGCCATTATCACGCAAGTCGCGCGAACGGGCCGAGGGCCTGCAGCAGCAGGTCCGGGTCGAGCCGGCGCGAGGTGATGCCGTCCCGGCCGACCATCGTCGTCGCTGCCAGCATCGCATTGAGGATCGCCTCCTCAGTCGCTTCGGCCACCGCGTCGAACAGTGCAGTCATGTAGGGGTTGGTCACGCTCTCGGCCCGGAACGTCCTCGGCATGGGGCCCCAGTAGTCGTTTTGCGGGATCTCAGCGTTGCCAGTGGAAAAGGCCAGGAAGATGTCGCCGCTCGGGTCCTCACAACCGCCACCCATGCGGGCCACTCCGACGGTCGCGCGCTGCGCCATCCGGTCGCACTGCACCGGCAGCAGCGGTGCGTCGGTCGCGACGATCGCGATGATCGACCCACTCCCCTGCGGGGGAAGCTCGTCCAACGGGCTGCTCCAGGGGCTCGGCACGACACTTGCAGGGATGCGCAACCCGACCGGCACGCCGTTCACCCGCAGGTGCTTGCGTCTCCCGTAGTTCGCCTGCACCAGCACCCCGACGGTATAGCCGCCGGCAGCCGGTTCCAGCACCCGCGAGGCCGTACCGATGCCACCCTTGAACTCATGGCAGATCATGCCAGTGCCGCCACCAACGCAGCCTTCGCCCACCGGCCCACTGTGTGCGGCGGCGATCGCCTCGTAAACATGCGCAGCGGTCACATGCATGCCGTCGATATCGTTCAGGGCGCCATCGTAGGTTTCGCCGACGACCGGCAATGCCCAGAACGGCTTGCCGGGGCCACGCACCTTCCGCTCCCAGGCGATCAATGTATCGCGCACGACCCCGACACTATTGGTGTTGGTCAGGCCGATCGGCGTTGACAGCACGCCAGCTTCGCGGATCCACTCCAGCCCGGTCAGCTCGCCATTGCCGTTCAGCCGGTGGCAGCCGGCGAATACCGGCTCCTCCCACGGGTTCCCTGCACGAGGAAAGATCACCGTCACACCGGTGCGCACCGGCCCCGACCCGATGACCAGCGGCCCATCCCCACGCACAATTGAGGCATGCCCCACCCGTACACCCGCCACGTCGGTGATCGCGTTGTACGGCCCGGGCTGCCCGAACCCGATCTCGATTCCCAGGTCCCGCGCGCGCATTGGTCCGGCTCCTTCGCTCGCCTGCTGCAGACGCTGTCATCGTACCGGGGAAATGCGGTTAGACAACCCGCAGGGTTGGGTCGAACACATCGCGGAGCCAGTCGCCGAGCATATTGATGCTCAGCACCGCCAGCATGATCGCGACCCCTGGGAACGTGATCACCCACCATGCGTTGTAGATATACAACCGGCCTTCGTTCACCATCGAGCCCCATGTCGGGATCGTCGGATTGACGCCAAGTCCGAGGAAGTTCAACGCGGATTCAGTCAGCAGCACAAAGGCAACCTGCAACGTTGCCAGCACAACAACCGGTGCAAGCGTGTTCGGCAGGATGTGGCGCAAGATCACCCTGCGATCGACCGCCCCCGCGACCAGAGCAGCTTCGACATACTGGTTGCGCTTGATCGAGTAGACCAACCCACGCACCAGGCGCGCGTACTGCACCCAGCCGGTGATGACGAGCACCAGGATAAGGTTCGTCAACCCAGAGCCGAGCACGGCAATGATGGTGATCGCCAGCAGGATGAACGGGAACGCCAGGAACAGATCCGCCAGGCGCATCACAACTTCGTCGATCCAGCCCTCGTAGTACCCCGCCAGAAGCCCAACCAACACGCCAATCATCGCGGCCAGGGCTGTCACAATGAGGCCAACCGAAAGTGACACGCGCGCCCCATAGATAATGCGCGAGAGGATGTCACGCCCAACCGGGTCAGTACCAAGCCAGTGGGCGCTTGAACCAGCACGTTGCCACGCTGGCGGAATGTTCCGCGCTCGGAGATCGGTGGCATTTGGGTTGTAGGGCGCAAGCAGTGGCGCGGCGACAGCGGCCAGCACGAGCACTGCCAGGACAACCCCAGCGAACACGGCCGAAGGCTCGCGCAGGAACCGGCCGGCGAGCCGGTAACGAAATTGCCGCTTCGGTTGCGCGCCAATCTGTAGCGCCTGTTCTGGGGTCGTGCTCGCCATGTCCCTCTCACAAACTTGGAAGCAACCGACGACTGGGTCGAACGCTACGGTACAGCGTCCCTCGTCAGATGCATTCCTACGAGTATCGGATGCGCGGGTCGATCACTGAATACAGGATGTCGACGATCAGGCTGCTGGCAATCAGGACGACGGCGAGGATCGTGACGGCGGCCTGGACGACCGGGTAATCGCGGTTATTGATCGAGTCCACAACGAGCCGGCCAACTCCCGGCCAGGAAAAGACAACTTCGATGACCACCGCGCCGCCGAGGAGGAAGCCGATCTGCAGGCCGGCCAGCGTCACCACCGGAATCAGGGCATTGCGCAACGCATGGCGTGTAAGGACGAGTCGCTCCTGGAGTCCTTTCGACCGCGCAGTTCGAATGTAGTCGGTGTTCAGCACTTCGAGCATGCTGGAACGCAACAACCGGGTCAGTGTCCCTGCGTAGATCATGCCCAGCGATACTGCTGGCAGCACCAGCGCCTCAAGCCGACCGGCGAACCCCTCCCCCCGGCCGGACACCGGCAGCCACTTCAGTTTCACTCCGAACACCAGGATCAACATCAACCCCAGCCAGAATGATGGGATCGACAAACCAGCCAGGCTCACGAGCCGGCTGGCGAAGTCGGTGAACCCACCGCGTCGGACCGCCGAGAGGATGCCGGTGGGGATCGCCACCAACAGCGCAAACAGATAGGCAGCCACCGCCAGGGTTATCGTGGCTGGCATGCGGCTCATAACCTCATTGAACGCTGGAGTCTTGTAGCGCAGCGACTTGCCGAAGTCTCCGGTTACTGCGTTACCGATAAAACTAAAGTACTGCTGGTAAAGTGGGCGATCCAGCCGCAACGCCTCGCGCAGCGCCTCGATGTCTTCCGGGGTCGGGTTCCCCTCGCGCAATAGCAACTGCACCGGGTCGCCACTCAGCCGCAGGGTGAAGAACACAAGCAGCGTTACGCCGAAGAGCACGATTATGGAATACAGCAACCGGCGAATAATGTATCTGGTCACCGCACCTCACCCCCACCCCTTGCTCCGGCCTGAAGCGAGGGGACCAATGGGATTGGAAACGCCGTCGCACGGCAATCGCCGTGCCTCCCTGCACAACACCAGGGAGGCACGGGAGCAAGCTCAGCTCTGGATCCAGGCATCGAGCCAGAACAGGCGCTCATCTGGCGGGATCGAGAAGTTGCGCACGCGGTTGTTGACTCCCCAGAGGTAGATGTTCTGGTACAGACACACGTCGATCGCATCCTCGAACAGGAGCGCGTTGAGCTGCTTGGCGATCTCCAGGCGCTTGGCCTGGTCAAGGGTGCCGCGCTGCTCATCGAGCAGGGCATCGACCTCGGGGTTCGAGTAGCTTGGGTTGTAGGTCTGCCCGGTGTGCATCATCGAGAAATATGTGTTGTCGTAGTCGAGCGTCCAACCGCCCCAACCGAATGGCACGATGTTGCCGCCATCGCCGGCAATGTATTCGTTGTAGTAGTTGGCTGCGTCCTTCTGGTTCAGTGTGACGTTGAACCCGACGGCATCGAGCATGTCCTTCATCGCGTTTGCCATCTCGCGCGCGACCGTGTCACCACCAATGACATCGAACGTGACGGCCACTGGGGTTGCGACGCCGGCTTCGGCCAGTTTCGCCTTGGCCGCTTCCGGGTCATAGGCATACGGCGCGATGTCTTCGTAGCCGAACGAGAACTCGCTCTGCCAGATACCGACCTCCTTGGCGTATCCACTGAGGATCGTCTCAATGATGGTCGGCATGTCGATTGCATGAGCGATCGCCTGGCGCACCAGTTTGTTGTCGGTCGGCGGTTTCGAGGCATCGAGGCGGAGGCCGGAGACTGTCGGCACGCCAATTGGGACGACCTGCACGCCGGCAGCGCCTTTCGCGGCGTCCGCCTGTACCGGGCTCAGCGTCAGCACGTCGATCGACCCAGCCAGGAACTCCGACAAGCGCGTGTTGTCGTCTGGGATGATGCGGTAAATGATCTTCTGAATATGCGGCTTGCGCGGGCCCCAGTAACCGTCCCAGGCCTCCAGGGTGATGTGGTCGTCCTTGACGTACTCGGTAATGCGATACGGACCAGTGCCGGCCGCTTCAACCGGGCCGAACTTTGTCGTGTCCTTCGATGCTTCTGCTGGCGTCATGAACCCGCCATAACCGGCCAACTTGGAGATCATGACCGGGTCGACCTCGTTGAAGATCATCGTCGCCGTCAGATCATCGGTGGCGATGACTTCTTTGATCGATGTGTAGTTGAAGGCCTGTGGCGATGCTGTGGCTGGGTCGTGCATGCGCTGGAAATGCGCCCGCACCGTTTCAGCATTGAACGGTTCGCCATTGTGGAACGTAATGCCGGGGCGCAGCTTGAAGACCAGCGTCAGGTCGTCGGTGTATTCCCACGACTCCGCCAGCCCAAACCCTTCCGATGGTGCAGGGCGCCCGTCCTTCCCATCGTAGACGACCAGGTTCGTATCACGCCAGACCAGCCCACTGAAGACGTTCTCCTGCCAGCGGCCGTTGTTCAAGGTATAGGTTGCAATCGGGTCCAGGCTTGTGGCATCGAACGCAAGGGCCACGCGCAACTCGCCGCCGACCCCATCTGGCGCCTCTCCAGGGTTGACCAGGATTGCGGAACCTTGCCCTTGAGGCGCTGGCGTTGCGGTCGCGGCCGCCTCCGGCGTGTTGGCCGGGGCGCTGGTTGCCGTCGCGGCGCCCGAAACGGAGGTGGCAGTCGGGGAGTCGTCATCATCATCGCCACCGCAGGCAGCCAGCAGAGCATTCACCGCCGCCAGCCCAGCGAGGCTCACACCAAGGCGCAAGATATCTCGGCGGTTCAGGACGCGCCCCCCGACGATCGAGCCGCGCACCGTTCGCGGCGTTTGTGGATCCGGAACACGATCAGGTTGATCGACCACTGGAACAAACCTCCTCCTCGCGACCACACGACCTCTGCAGGATTCGCCGGCAATGATCCTCTCTCGGGTTACGCCGGCGTCAGTGCCGAGCATGTACGGTCACTATAGCGGAGGAGTCGCAAATTGGACAGACCAGCTGATCCGTCATCACCCTACCTGTGGACGGGGACGGTTCCCCTGGCAACTTGACAGTTTGCCGGCATTGCACTCATCATCGCTGCAGGCTGCGGTCAGCGTGACCGTGGCGGGGGTATCGTCGGGAAGGGGCCGCGCATGAGTATCATCGGCTGGCTGATCATTGGCGCGTTGGCCGGATGGATCGCTAGCAAGATCATGAAGACCGACGCCCAGATGGGTTGGGTCCAGAACATCATTGTCGGTATTGTCGGCGCACTTGTTGGTGGCTTTCTCTGGGGTATCTTGACGGATAGCGAATGGGACAGCAGCTTCGACATCGGCACGTTGCTCGTCGCCATCGTTGGCGCGGTGATCGTCCTCTGGCTCTGGAATTTCCTGCGCCGCCGCAAGTAATCCCACGCACCGACGGTGATCGAGCGGGCCGGGGCAATCTCCGGCCCGCTCAACGTGTGCGGTTGCGGTTGGGAACTGCACCAAGCGCCAGTGCCGCAGGCAAGCCTATTCCGGCAGTTTCGCGCCGTAGCGCCACTGGTAGTAGTGGCGGCCAACGTTGCCCATTTCGACTTGCCAACCGGCAGCGTTGCTCGGGGTGTAGGTCAGGCAGCGGCGCTCGAAACACTGGATCAGGACATCCTGATACACGTTGGCAACTTTCACCCGTGCCCAGTACGCCTCAGTGATCGGTAGACCAGTTGCGTAGAACCACGGGTCGAACAACCGTCCGGTGCTGAGCCCGCCGGAAACGGCGATAATGCCGGTGCTGTTGAGGTAGCTCCAGAAGACGCTGGCAACCCGGTGGTTGGTCTCCGGGATGAGCGGGCCAGCCCGCACGCCATAGCCGCCATAGCGGCTGTCCGAGCCGACGGACCCGGCGCGGTTGATTGTCTGGGTAATCAGCGCGTTTTCGCCAAGCGGCGCGCTGGTCTGGACCGCGGTGAACGAGCTATAGCGGGGACCAAGCGGGTCATCTGGGTCGCCAGCGACGTTCACTGCCGCCGGGCCACGGTTGCTGAACGAATTGTCCCCCAGCTGCAGCCGTCCGGAGATCATTTCGCGCACCAGCAGGCCGTTGGTGACGTACCACGCCTGGTTGCGGTCATCGAGCGGGTCGGTCACTTCCATACGGCTTTTGTCGAAATAGTAGACCAGGCGCAACCCATTCTGGGCCTCGCTGTACGATTCGTACTCGTAGAGCAGTGGCCCTTCGCCCCACAACCAGGTGCGGTTCACCGCTCCACCGGCTACCGGGCTGTCGGTCGTGTTCCAGAGCGCATCCATCGCCGAGTAGGTCGCCATCCGCACCGCTGCTTCGGCCGAGACCCTGCCGGCGCCGGTCCCGGACTCCCTCCCCGGCGCGCCGCTATCCACAGCCGTGCTGGTGAGCAGTGTCCGGGCACGCTCGGTGTTGATGCTGGGGTCGACCGACTTCATCAGCGCTACGACGCCGGAGACGATCGGCGCGGCAAACGAAGTGCCGCTCACCGGCACAAAGTCGGAGTAGAACACGTCGTCCCAGTAGTCGCCGTAGAAGCTGTCCCAGCCAGGGGAGAAGATCGACTCGCCCGGCGCCGCGATATCGACGCGGGTGAGCCGCGAGGTGAACGAGCTCGGCATCCCATCGGCGGCCAGCGCGCCGACCGAGATGGTTTCGTCGTACTGCGCCGGGTAGTTGATCTTGTTCCAGGTGTTCCCGGCGGCTGCCACGACGACGACCCCGCTGTCGCGGGCGTAGCGAATGGCCTCCCGCTCGATCTGGCTGTATTGCTCGGAGCCGAGGCTGAGGTTGATGACATCCGCCCCGTTATCGACCGCCCAGTAGATCGCGTCGATCTCGCTGGCGATGTCGATCGAGAAGTCGTCGGCCATGACCCGGATCGGCATGATACGTACATCCATGGCCACGCCTGCGGTACCGACGCCGTTGGAACCCTGTGCGGCGATGATGCCGGCGACATGCGTGCCGTGGCCGTCGATATCGGCAGAGTTCGCGCTGCCGTCCACCGCGTTATAGCCGCCCACCAACCGTTCTACGAGGTCCGGGTGGGTTGGGCTGACCCCGCTGTCGATCACCGCAACGACGACAGCAGGGCTGCCAGTCGTGATGCCCCAGGCGCCGGTCCCGTCGATCTGGTCGATCCACCACTCCTGGTCTGGATACGCCGCATCGGTGGGCGCCCAGGCCAGCTGGCGGGTTCCGTTTGATTCGGCGTAGAGCACCGCGTCGTCGGCTCTGAGGGCCGCCAGCGCTTCGGCCGCTGCGTGCGGGCTGCTGTAGTTGAACAGCTGAATGGTTGCGCGGCTACGAAGTCGCTGGCGGCTGGTGAGTCCGCCGGACACGCGCGCTGCCACATCGCCGGCCAGTTGCATCGCGCTGTGTTCCAACGTACTGCCGGTCGCACGGGCACGCGCGCGCGCGACATCCTCGCGCAACTGCACGATCAGCTGGGTTTCTGTTGTCGCACCTGTTGGGTTCGGCCGGGTCCGTGCGGATGCCGGGCCAACTGCACCGAGGGCAACCAGCGCAACCAACACGAACGCCATAAGTTGGGAATACCGCACCGAATCAGTCCTCCGAGCATCGGTTACCGCCGTCGCGTGGTGGCCGCCGAAACCCCTGGAGACAGACCGCTATTCTACCCGATCGCGCTGGGGAGCCCAGCAACCCCCTCCATACAGCCTGCCTGGAGACGTAATCCCCAATTCTTCGCAACGCTACGCTGGCGCTGCCGCCAGCCGGCCCTACAATGGCCCACCAGATGGGAGGAGCAACACATGCCGGACCTGCACACACGCGGAGCCGTTCAACTGGCAACGCAGATCGCTACTGGCGAAGTATCGTCGGTTGAGGTGGTAGAAGCGTTTCTGGCACAGATCGCCAAGCACAACCAACGCATCAACGCGGTAGTCACGCTGGATGCAGAAGGCGCGCTGGTACGGGCCGCACAGGCGGATGCCGCCCTGGCCCGCGGCGAACGCTGGGGGCCGCTGCATGGCGTGCCGATCACCGTCAAAGACGCATTCGCAACGGCCGGCATGCGCACGACTGGCGGGTATGCGCCGTTGCGCGACTACGTTCCGGCAGAAGACGCGACGGCGGTCGCTCGCCTGAAGGGGGCCGGAGCGGTTCTGCTGGGCAAAACGAACTTGCCGGTGCTCAGTGGCGACTACCAGTCGGTGAACCCGATTTTCGGACGCACCAACAACCCCTGGAACCTGGGACATGTCCCCGGCGGCTCCAGCGGCGGCAGCGCAGCGGCGATCGCCGCACAGTTCTCGGCACTGGAGCTGGGCAGCGACTACAGCGGCTCGATCCGCGTGCCAGCCCACTATTGCGGAGTCTACGGCTTGCGACCCACCGAACATCGCGTGCCGATGACCGGCCATATCCCGGTGCTGCCGGGCGCGGTCAACAGCGTCCGGCACATCAACACCGTCGGCCCGCTCGCCCGCAGCATCGACGATATCGAACTGGCGCTGGCGCTGATTGCCGGTCCGGACGGGCGCGACTGGCAGGTCCCCCCAGTACCGCTCGGCCGGGAAGCGACGCCAGAGCCTGGCGCCTTGAAGATCGCCATATCGGTGGACTTCGACGTACCGCTTTCGATCGATACCCACGCGGGCTTCACCTGGCTTGCGGGCGAGCTGGAACAAGCCGGCGCCTCGGTCGAGCTGATCCGACTGGGCGACTTCGGCTTCTCTCTGCCAGAGGCCTACGAAACGTTTGGCGAGATTGCCCAAGCGGAGCTTGGCGCGGGCCTCTCGCCCGAGGAAGAACGCGCGGCTGTCAGCGCCTTCCGCGCCAACCGCACCGACGACGACCCAATGGCACGTGGCATGGCCAATGCGATCGACGCCAGCGCCCGCTTCTACATCGCCAGTCTGTTGCGGCGCGAGGCACTGGTTGCAGCCCTGCACCAGGCGTTCGAGCAACGCGGGTGGCAGGCACTGCTCACGCCGGTCACCGCCTGCCCGGCAATTCCACACTGCGACACCGGCACGCCAATTGCCGTGGACGATTGTGACGTGCCCTACTGGACAGCCGGCATCGCCTACAGCAGCCCGTTCAGCCTGGCCGGCGTGCCGGTGCTCGTTGCGCCGCTCACCCGCTCGCACGATGGCCTGCCAATCGGCATGCAGGTTGTCGGGCCACGTTGGGGTGAAGCACGCGTGTTGGCAGTGGCGCGCGCGCTGGAGCAGTTCACTGGCGGGTTCGCCGCGCCGCCTGGCTATTAGCGCACCATGCCTACGCTATTTGCCACCGTCAGCGACGTTGTCACAGACCTCGACCGACGCCAGGCCTCGTCGGCGGAGATTGTCGAGATGCTGCTGGCCCGCATCGCGACGCACAACCCAGCGCTCAACGCCGTCGTGACCCTGGATGCCGAGGGCGCCCGGCGGGCAGCTCGCGCAGCCGATGCCGCGCGTGCCAATGGCGCGAGCACTGGCCCGCTACACGGCGTGCCACTAACGGTGAAGGATGCCTTCTGCACGGCAGGGCTACGCACTACCTGTGCCTATCCGCCTTTGCGTGACTACCTGCCCCTTCACGACGCCGCGGTCGTCAGCCGCCTGAAGGCCGCTGGGGCGATTCTCCTCGGCAAGACAAACGTGCCCTGGCTGCTTGACGACGCGCAGACCGATAATCCCATCTTCGGACGCACCAACAATCCCTGGGACCTCCAGCGCACACCCGGCGGGTCCAGCGGCGGCGGCGCTGCGGCGGTCGCGGCCGGGCTCTCGCTTGCCGACATCGGCAGCGACTACGGTGGCTCGGTACGCATCCCAGCGCACTTCTGCGGGGTGTACGGCCTGCGCCCCACCGAGGGCAGGGTGTCACTTACCGGGCACCTGCCGCCATTGGAGCGCCAGCCTCCGGCCATCCGTCACATCAGCACCCCCGGCCCGCTCGCCCGTTCCGTCGCCGACCTTGGCCTGTTGCTGCGGGTGATCGCCGGGCCGGATCGACGCGCACCGTCCATCGCACCGGCGCCGGTCGGGACGCATGGCCCCATGGCCGCCCCACAGGTGCGCCTGGCCTATGCGCCGACATTCGCGGGCCTGGCGCCGTCTGCTGCAACGTGTGCGGCGATCGAACGGCTCGCCAGCGACCTCGCGGCGGCAGGCTGCCAGGTAGACGCGCACGACCCCGCGCACGATGGTTTCGACGCCGCTGCCGCGCGTGAGGCTATCAGCGTGATCTCACAGGCCGAGTGGGATGCCGCCGGTTGGCCGGAGCTGGACCCAACCGCCAGCGTCGCCGAGTCAACGTCGCTGCGCGCCTACGCTGCCGCGCTCGCCGAACGTGACCGGCTCATCACAGCCTTTCAGCGCATGTTCGACCGCTACGCTGCGTTCATCTGCCCGGTCACGCCAACCAGCGCGTTTGCCCATCGCCCCAAGGGCACGCCGATCCCCTGCGACGGCAGACTCCTCACCTACCGCCAGGCCACGGCGAGCTACACCATCCCGCTCAGCTTGCTGGGCGTGCCGGTCGTTACCGCTCCGGTCGGCTGGGACGACGACGGGCTGCCAATCGGTGTCCAGATCGTCGGGCCACGCTGGGGCGATGCCCACTTGCTGGCAGTCGCAGCGCTCGTCGAGCAGGTTACCGGCGGGTTCAGGCCACCCCCGGACCGCGAGCGCTGAGGTCTGCTCCAGGTTCCCACGCTGCTCAGCCATCCCGCACCATAACAGCGACGATCCCTACATCGGCGAGCTGGCTTGCAGCGAGACCTGTGTCCTGCAGGGCCGACAGCTCGCTCATTACCCATCACGTACCGCTTGTCACGTACCATTCTATGGAAAGGGAGGGACAGACCATGCAGGTACCAGCAGGATTCCTGGTCTCGACTGAATGGCTCGCTGAACGGCTTGATGACCCGTCGATCCGGATCGTCGACTGCCGCTATGCGTTCGACCACGATTGCCGCGAGGACTACGACGCCGGCCATATCCCCAACGCGGTCTACCTGAACTGGGAGCAGGCGCTGAGCGACCCGAACCACCCTGTGGCCTTCATGTGCGCGCCCGCCGAACAGGTTGCAGCGACGATGGAGCGCATCGGCGTCCACGACGGCACGACCCTCGTCGCCTACGACCAGGAAGGCGGCCACTTCGCGGCCCGCGTCTGGATCGTGCTAGCCCGCCACGGCAAAGGGGACCAGGTGCGCATCCTCAACGGCGGTTGGACCGCCTGGACACAGGAGGGCCGTCCGACCACCACCGAAGAACCAGCGATCAGCCTGCCGGAAGGCGCGCACTTCACGATCCATGTCGATGCCGCGCAGCCGGATGTATTCGCCGATGCATACGACGTGCTCGCCGCCCGCACCGACCCCAACGCCGTTGTCCTCGATGTGCGGCGCTACAGCGAATACACCGGGGAGGAAGTCCGTGCCGCGCGAGGTGGGAGGGTGCCGGGGGCTACATGGCTCTTCTGGCAAGGGAACCTGAACTGGGATGGCGACCGGCGGTTCATCGACCCACAAGCGATCGCTGCCCGCGCTGCCGCAGCAGGGATTGGGCCAGACACCCAGGTCATCACCTACTGCCAGGGAGGCGTGCGCGCGGCCCATGCCGCCCTCGCACTTGTCCTCGCCGGCCACACCAACGTGCGCGTCTACGACGGCTCCTGGGCCGAATGGGGCAACCGCCCCGATTTGCCAATCGAAACGGGCGAGTAGCGAGTGATGAGTTGTTAGTAACTAGTGACTAGTGATTAGTGATAAGGATTTGGTGCTCGATAGATGCGATATTACCGTTCCCAGAAGCTCAAGTCCTCGATCGCACCATCCTTCACGAATCACTATCCACTAGTCACTAACCACTAGTCACTAACCACTAGTCACTAGTCACCGAAAGGAGCGGTTCCGTTGCTACCAGCAGATGGTCGACCGCCGAGCATTTTGATGTTGGCCACGTTCGGTATGGAGATGGTCGAGTGTGGCGGCACACTCGCGAAACATGCTGCGGGTGGCGCTACCGTGACTGTGGCTGTTGCCATGCCGCGTCCGGAGGCGGCGGGGCAGTTGCGCGCGGCTGCCGGCCACTTGGGCGTGCATGACCTGCGCTTGCTCAACTGGGGCTATGGCGACCTGCATGTCGACCGTGCGTCGAAGCGTGTCATCATGCAGCTCGTGCGGGAGGTGCGTCCGGAAATCGTCATCTGCCAGGACCCGGAGCACTCCGCACTTGACCTGGACCCGGACCGGCGGGAGTTCATGTTGCTGTATGTCGAAGCGCTGGCGCTGGCTGGGCGCGACATCGACGTTGCCGAGTGTGGCCCGCCGCACAACGTCTCGGCGGTCTACTTTATGACGCCGGACCGGCCAAACTGCGTCGTCGAAGTGGTCGACGTGTACGCGCGCAAAGAAGCAGCGATGCGCGAGCTCGGCTTCCAACTGGCATTCTCCGGGCAGTCGTTCCGCCGCCAGCACCCGCCGGAGCGTCTGCGCCTCGTGCTGGACGACCCACAGGCCGACCGCTTGTCGGATGCCGACCTGGGCTGGGCGCTGCACCGCCAGACCGATCGCGCCGCCGCGCTCTACCACGGGCTATACGGCCACAGCGGCGCCGTCATGGCAGAACCGTACCGGCGCATGACCCTCTTTCCGTTTGATACGCTGCCGGGCTAACGTCGTGCATGCGACCGGCGGTGATAGAGTCAATGGAGCAACAGCGCGCTATTGCAGCGTGAAACTGAGAACGAACCGATGAGCGAGTCACGCTTGGACATCCGCGCATTGCAAGCGCCGCTGAAGGCAGCGTATCGGGAGGACCCCGAGACGGCAATCGCCACCATGGTCGTGCGCAGCGCCGCGCGCGACCTCAGCAACCCGCTGCGCTGCGCGATCTCACCGGACGCCGCGCCGGAGATCGTTTGGGAATCGGGCGCGCATCCGGGCGTCGGCGGGGCTGCGGGGCTCCCCTGCTCCGGCGACCTGCTGCTCGGTGCGCTGGCCGCCTGCCAGGAGATCACCGTGCGCATGGTCGCGGCGGCGATGGGCATCGAGCTGGAAGAGCTGGAAGTCGTTGCGACCGGGCAATTCGACCTGCGCGGGACGCTCGGCATCTCGCGAGAGGCGCCGGTTGGCCTGACGACGCTGCGCTGTGACACACGGGTGAAGCTGGCAGGTGATACGGACCCTGAACGCGCGCGCCGCCTGCTGGAGAACGCCGAACGCTACTGTGTCGTACTCAGCACGCTGCGCAACGGCATCGCCGTCGAAAGCACCTTTGCGCTGGACGGCGCGTAGGGGCTACTCACCGCCGCCATCACCCCCGTCCCCGCCGTCGCTGTCGCCGCCATCGGTGCTTTTGTGTGCGTTGGGTGGTGAACCACAGGCAACGTCGAACGACACCCAGGTGGGGTAGAAGCCAGCGTGAGAGCGGTGCGCGGACCAGTCCCCCTGGCCAAGCCACACCGGCCGGTAACCCGCCTCGCCGGCCGCCTGCAGGCGCGCTTCCAACCCTGGCACGACACCGAACGCGACGGCATAGGGGATATCACGGTCAAGGTCGAGGCTGTCTGCACGATCCTTCGCTGCGGCGCGCAGGCCCTCGCGATAGTCCAGCCAGGGCGCAGCGGCGGCATGCCCCTCTAGCGTCAGGTTGGTGACCCGACGGCCGAAAAAGGAGAGCGCCAGCCCACCCACCGCACCGGCAAGGCCCCCCAGCAGGTAGCCGGTTGAACCCCCAGTGGCTGCCAGCAACAGGATTGCTCCGTAGACCGTGAACAGGAACCCGAGCATGGCATAGAGTGGCCGTCGGTTGGCGCTGGCCGAGGAAAACCAACCCCGCTCGACCATATCGGCGGCCAGCACCCCGAGGACCGCGCGCCAGCGGCTGCGGCCAGCGCGGATGCGCCGGTAGGGCACCGTGCCGTCCGCTTCGGCGACCTCGTGCAAGCCTTGCAGCACGTCGCGTTCCCAGGGCGCCTCCGGCAGGTCGCTGGTCAACAAGCGGATGCGGGCGCTGCCACGCGCATCCTCCGGTTCGATCGCCAGATAGCCACGGCGTGCGAGGTCGAGCACCGTGCCAATCAGAAAATTCATGTAGACCCGGCCATGGATCAGGGCGCCGGCCAGCGCTGGGGGTAGGTCATCCGGCGGGTCGCTGCGTGGCGTGGCGTCCGCAGCGCGCACCGGAGTGGTGGCGCGTGCCCGCAACGCAAGGCGCAAGCCAACCACCAGGACCACGAGACCGAGCAGGTTCCAGACACTCACCAGCCCATTCGCCACCGGGGTCGTGTCCTTTCATGTGGAGCGCGTCGGAGAGGCGGCGCCCCGTTGAGACAATCGTACCCGAGGGCAGCGTAGCCGCTAGAAACGGCTGACCAGCTCGCCAGCGAATGCCGCCAGCAGCACGACCAGCCAGGGTGGCTGCTTCCAGAAGACCAGCAACCCGAATGCACCGAGCGCGAGTGCGAAATCCTCGGGCGCGCCAATTGCGCTCGTCCAGACTGGGTCATAGAGCGCCGCCAGCAGGATGCCGACAACCGCAGCATTGACCCCCTTGAGTGCTGCCTGAAAGGCGACCCGCGACCGCAACTCGTCCCAGAATGGCAGCGCTCCGATCACCAGCAGAAACGACGGCAGGAAGATCGCCACAACCGCGACCAGCGCCCCGAGCCAGGCGTTGGGGCCATCCCAGCTCAGTACCCCGAGATATGCCGCGAAGGTGAAGAGCGGCCCAGGGACCGCCTGCGCCGCACCGTAACCGGCAATGAACTCCCCCGTGCTCACCCAGCCGGGTGGGACAACCTCCGCCTGCAGGAGCGGCAGCACGACATGACCACCGCCGAAGACAAGAGAACCGCTGCGATAGAAGCTATCGAAGATGGCAACCCCGCGACTCTCAGTGAAGCGCTGCGCAACCGGCAAGCTGAGGAGCAGCCCGACGAACAGCACCCAACTGACAATCGCGGTGCGCCGCCCGATACCCAGCCGGAACGGCCGTCCCGGCAGCAGCTCGACACGCGGCAGGATGCGCCAACCAATGACCCCAGCGACCAGGATGACCAACACCTGACTGAAGGCCGACGACCAGGCCAGGACGAAAGCCGCTGCCAGCAGCGCCAGCGTGATGCGCGCGCGGTCGGGCGTCAGGTTCGTCGCCATGCCATAGACCGCCTGGGCGACGACAGCGACGGCGACGATCTTCAGACCGTGGAGCCAGCCGGAATCGAGCACGCCGCCAACCTGCTGCACGCTATAGGCAAAGGCAACCAGCAGCAGCACCGACGGCAGGGTGAAGCCCAACCAGGCGCTCAGCGCACCCCGAAACCCGGCGCGGATAAGCCCGATGGCAATGCCGACCTGCGAGCTGGCTGGCCCCGGCAGAAACTGACACAACGCAACGATGTCGGCATAGTCGGCGTCATCCAGCCACTTGCGCCGCGCGACGTATTCGTTGCGGAAGTACCCGAGGTGGGCGATGGGGCCACCGAACGACGTGAGCCCCAGGCGCGTGGAAACGCGCAGGACCTCCAGTGCCGACCCCCGAGCAGGTAGCGGATCGACCTGCGTCACTTGTGCCGGAGCCTCGGGCACGACTCCCTCGCAATACCCATGACGAGCCAGGGCTGGGCCAATGTGGCCCGCTGCATCGGACGACACGGAGCAGCATGACGCACTGCAGGCGCGAGTTCGTGCGATCACCCGCATGCGTTGGTCAGACGCGCCGGTCGTGCCCGCGAGCACACTTCAGGCGCAGCCGTGGACAAGTCGACGACATAGCCGCGGAGGAACCTAACATCGTCCGCTATCATCTGTCGAGAGCAGTGTCACTGCCTCGTCACGGCCCGCCTGCCGGCCCCTGCGACGCCGGAAGCGATGATCCGTTGCGCAGGTCCCGGCTCGACTCGGCGCTTGTGGAGTGACCAGTCACCAGTGGTGCGATCGTCCTTGTCTGCAGCGCGCTTCTCTGCTGCAACGAGCGACCTTGACCCGACAGTGGAAGGTGGTCGGAACACTAGCCTCTTGGGTTGGCGTTCGAGTACCGTGGTAGCAACACCAAGGGGCCGTGCGGGTGCATGCCCGGATTGCAGGAGGCAGAGGCGTCTGTGTCGCAGGTTGCGGCGAACAAAGCGATCGTGCAACGCTACTTTGCGGCGTGGGATGCTAACGACACCCTGGCGTTGGCGGAGTTCATCGCGCCGGATGTCACCGACCACATGGCGTACGAGGGACAGGGCGAGGGGTTAGCCGGCTACCGCGCGTTCTTCGCCCACTGGCACAGCGCATTCCCCGGGTTCCACTCCACAATCGACGAAATCATCGCCGAGGGCGACAGCGTCGCGGTGCGCTGGCGCTTTCACGGTATCCAGCGCGGCTGGTACCACGACATCGCGCCGACCGGCCGCGCCGTCAGCTTTTCCGCCATGTCAGTCATGCATATTCGCGACGGTTACATCACCGACGAGTGGGTGATCCAGGACGAACACGGCCTCCGCCGCCAGTTGCTGGGCGAGTAGTGCAGCAGGAAAGCGTCGCAGTCCGCTGATGCTGCATGCGTTAAGGATTGTCCAGCCGCGTCAGCACCAGATCCGCTGGGGCAGGCCGGCCAAAGTAGAAACCCTGCCCACGGTCGCAGCCCAGATCACGCAGCGCCCGGTACTGGGCGTCCGACTCAATCCCTTCAGCGACAACCTGCATACCCAAGGAATGCCCCAGCGCGACCACCGCCGCAATAACCGCGCGCGCTTGGGAGTGTTCCGGTCCACTCAGGGCACGCGCGAAGCTGAGGTCGATCTTGATGACATCAACGGGCAAGCTCACCAGGTAGCTCAACGATGAATACCCGACGCCGAAGTCATCCAACGCCAGGCGCACGCCGAGCGCTTTCAATTGCCGCAGCCGTTCCGCCGAGGCGTCGGCGTCATCGACCAACATGCTCTCGGTGATTTCCAGTTGCAGCGCTTCAGGCGGTAGCCCAGAAGCATGCAGCGCGGCAGCGATGTACTGCGCGAGGTCGGGCCGCCCAACTTGCCGCGCCGAGAGGTTGACCGAGACGAAATGATCTGTTCGACCGGGGCGGTTGCGCAGCCAGGCAGCCTCCAACCGGCAAGCCTCGGCTACCACCCACTCGCCGAGCGCATCGATCAGCCCAGTCTCTTCGGCGAGTGGGATGAATTCCGCCGGGCTGAGCAGACCACGGGTCGGGTGCTGCCAGCGCACCAGCGCTTCGTGCCCCAGCAGCGCCCCGCTACCCATTGCGATGATCGGTTGCAGGAACAAGCGCAGCTGCCCGTCGCGTATCCCCACGCGGAGCTCGTGTTCGTCATCGAGCCGGCGCCGGGCGATGGCATCCATCTGCACATCAAACACCGCATGGCGCGCGCGTCCTTCCGCCTTGGCGCGATACAAGGCGATATTGGCATCGCGCAACAGGTCTCCAGCAGTCGTATCGCCGGTGGTCAGCGCGATGCCAACACTGGCGGAGATGCGTGTCGGGCGTCCATCCAGCAGCAGCGGCCGGCTGATCTTGGCGATCAGTCGTTCAGCGACGCGCACGGCATCCGACGGGTCGTCGATGTGCTCCAGCAGCATCACGAACTCGTCACCACTCATCCGAGCGGTCGTATCGACCTCGCGCAGCATGCCTCGCAGGCGCTCGGCCACCGCCACCAGCATTTGGTCGCCAGCGGCATGCCCAAGGCTGTCGTTGATGATCTTGAAACGGTCCAGGTCGAGAAAGAGGAGCGCAACGTACGTACCGTCGCGCCGCGAGCGGGCAAGCGCTTGAGCGATGCGGTCCATCAAGAGGGCACGGTTTGCGAGGCCGGTGAGCGGATCGTGCAGCGCCTGATAGGTGAGCTGCGCCTCCAGCTCCTTTTGTGCCGAGATATCGTGGGCAACCCCCTGCAGGTAGAGCGGACTGCCGGCATCGTCGGTCACCGGGGTCACGTCGTCACGCACCCAGACGATACGTCCATCGCGCGCAACCATGCGGTACTCAATCGAAAACGCTGTCCCGCGCTGGCGCCCTGCAGCGAACTCAGCCGCGGCCCGCTCGCGGTCATCTGGATGGATCGTGTCCTCCCAGAGGTCGCGATTGGTCGCGAGCTCCTGCACCGGCACACCGAGCATCGTCTCGATACGTGGGCTGATGTATCTATCGCCGCTGTCTGGGTCCAACGGCGCAGCGTAAACGATGCCCGGCAGCTGCTCGACCAGGATACGGAAGCGCGCTTCGGCCCGGCGCAACTGCTCTTCTGCGCGCTTGCGGTCGGTGATGTCGATCAAGAACCCCTGCCAGTGGAGTGCCCTGCCAGCGGCATCGCGCACCAGGACGGCCGTGTCGTGCACCCAGACTACGCTGCCATCACGACGGACGAAGCGGTACTCGTACCCATCGAACCGACCTTGCGCCTGCCCGAGCAGCAGCTGCTCACGCAGATGCGCTCGATCATCGGGGTGGACGAGGCTGAGCCAGAAGTGTGGTGTGGATACGAACTCCTCCTGGGTGTATCCGGTGAGCGTTTCGGCTCCGCGGTTAACCCAAATGACCGATGAAAAGTCGTTCGGGGCGGTCATGTAGAGTGCAGCCGGGATCGCTTCGACGATTGATCGGTAGTGCGCTTCGGCGTCGCGGAGTGCATCCTCGGCGGCACGCAACTCTGTCACGTCCTGCAACGTCCCTTGCCAGAACAGTGGTTGGCCACGTTCATCGCGGAGCAAGGTCTGCTGCTCGAGCAACCAGATGTACTGACCGTTCGCGTGTTGAAACCGAAACTCGATCTGGCGGCTTGCTCCACTGGAGTCAGCCGCCTCCCAGAAGTGCTGGATGCGTTCGCGATCCTCTGGGTGCGCCTGCTTGAGCCCGAACTCGGGATCGTTCAGCCAGTACTCCGGCGCGAAACCAGTGATCTCCTGTACTTGGGGAGAAAGATCGAGGATCGTCCCATCGCGCCCAGGCGCGGCCAGCATCAATGCGAACGGGAGCGCTTCGACGAAGTGCGGGTCCGGCAGCACTGGCCTCTCAGTTGCCGGCTGCGGTTGGGGGTGTTCCTGGCTCGACGACACTTTTGGGCCTACCGCTCGCTTCGGCGAACGAATGCAATGCTCGGCACACCCGCCGGGCCTGTGTTTCGATCGTGTGACCTAGCGCTATAGTTGCACATACTACAGAAAATCAAAATAGGTTCACCTGAGGTAATCGTCCCAATTCTGCCAAGTTATGCTCAATTCCTCGTGGGAGGTACATCAGGCCGTCAGGCTTGCTGCTTCTGGGTGCAGGCTCGGCGCTGGCTTGCGTTCCACCCGGCTCACCAGCAACCCGGAGATGAGCGCCAGCACTGCGCCGGCGAAGAAGGCCGGCGCGTAGTTCCCCGAAGCATCGCGCGTCACGCCGGCCAGCGTTGCCGAGACCGCCGCACCGCTGTGGTGGGCGAAGAAGATCCAGCCGTAGATCGTGCCGACGTTCTTGCGCCCGAAGATCTCGGCGATCATCGCAACCATCGGCGGCGATGTGGCAATGTAGTTCAGGCCAAAGACCAGTGCGAACGCCGCCAGAGCAGTGGAGGAATCGACAAACGGCAGGAACACCAGAAACCCCGCGCGCATGATGAGGTAGAACGCCAGCAGCCGCCGCGGGTTGTAGCGGTCGGTGAGCCACCCGGAGCCGACCGTCCCGATAAAGTTGGTAATGCCCATCAACCCCAGCGCGGTTGCTGCGGTAACCTCGGATAACCCCCGATCGACCGAGTAGGCGATCAGGTGGGCGCCGACTAACCCTGCCGAGGTGGCCCCGCAGATGCAGAACGACACCGCCAGCAGCCAGAAGTCGCGCACGTGCATTGCGCGCCACATCACGACCGATGGTTTCTCTGGCGGCGTTGGCGCAACCACCTCGCCGCCAACCGCGCCAAACGGCCGCAGCCCGATGTCGGATGGGTCGTCGCGCATCAGCAACACGATGAACGGGAGCAGCCCGGCGACGACCAGCGCCATCACCAGCACAGCGCCCTGCCAGCCAATCGTCGCCATCAACGCAACGAGCGTCGGCAGGAAGATCAGTTGCCCGGCAGACGACGCCGCACCAAAGATGCCGATCACCAGGCCACGCCGGGCAGTGAACCAGCGCGTGGCAACGGTCGCCCCCAGCACTGCCCCGGCCAGGCCGGTCCCGATACCGCTGAAGATGCCCCAGAGCAGATGGAATTGCCAGATCGAACCCATCAGGGCGCTCAGGCCACTGGCCAGGCCGGCCAGCGCCATGCCGCCAATCATCAGACGGCGTGGGCCGAAGCGGTCAGTAAGCGACCCAGCCAGCGGGCTTGCGACCCCGTAGAGCAACAGGCCAATGGAAATGGCAACGGAGATCGAGGCGCGGCTCCAGCCGAACTCGTTCTCGAGCGGCTTGATCAGCGTGGCCGGCGCACCACGCAAACCGGCCGACACAAGCACAGTGAGGCAGGTGATCGCGACGACCACCCAGCCGTAGTGAAAGCGACGACCGAGGATCGCCAGCCAGCGCGCGCTCACTCCACCCCCTTCGCCCACTCGCGCTCCCCACGCCGGTGGCCAATCGAGCGGGAGGGCAGCGCCTTGCCGTGGGCGCGTCCGCCGATTGTACTCGACGCTATCGACCTGCGGGTCGAGATTCGGCATGATCACATGCGGTCGTTCGCCTGCCCGGCGAACATGTAGGGTAAAGGATGTATGGTGCTGCTGCACGCGCTAACCGATTTCTCCAGTAGCCGGCGTGGGAAATGGCTGGTGATCGTCGCCTGGGTCGTCCTGACGGCGGCGATTGTGCCGCTTGCGCCGACCCTCGATGATGTGACCAAGAATGACGACGCCTCGTTCCTGCCGAATGGCTCGGAGTCGCTTGCTGTGTCGGTGCTGGTCCACGAGCGCTTCCCGAACAGCGGAACGCCGGCCATCATCGTCTTCCGCAATGCCGCCGGCCTCACCCAGCAGGACTTCGACACGGAAGCAAATCTGAGCAAGTGGTTGCTTTCCGGCGAAGCCGGCAACAACATAGAGGGGGTGATTTCGCCCTCAACCGTTCCGAGCGCGCGCGCCGAGCTCGTCTCAGCCGACAACACTACGATGAACGCCGTGGTGAGCATCTCCGGGGAAGCCGCGGAAAAGCCCTTTCTTGACACGATCGACCGCATCCGCCAGCGCACCGCCACCCTGAACTCGGGCGAGGACGGCCTGCAGGTGCGGGTGAGTGGGCCGGGCGGGCTGATCGCCGACCTGGTCGAGGTATTCGCCCGCATCGACAGCTTCCTGATCCTGGTAACCGCGTCATTGGTGCTGGTGCTGCTCATCCTGATCTACCGCTCGCCAGTCGTCGCGCTGGTACCGCTGGTGAGCGTCGGCTGGGTCTTCACCCTCGCCGGGTCGATTGGCGCTCTCCTGGCCGAACTGGCGAACCTGCCGGTCAACGGCCAGGCAACCGGCATTATGACGGTTATCCTGTTCGGGGCCGGCACCGACTACTGCCTGTTCATCTCCTCACGCTTCCGCGAGGAGCTGCACCACACCCAGGACAAGCACGAGGCGATGCGCGCCACGATGCGCGCCGTCAGCGAATCGATCGCTTCCGCCGCTGGCACCTTCCTCGTGGCGACAATCGCCTTGCTGCTGGCGACGCTGCGCTCCACCCAGGCGCTCGGCCCGCTGCTGGCGGTCGCGATCGGCGTGATGCTGCTGGCGGCGCTGACCCTCATCCCGGCCATCTTGACCGTCCTCGGGCGTGGGTCGTTCTGGCCGTTCCGCCCGAAGTACGATGCCCCCACGCGTGACGACGAGCCGCACGGTATCTGGTCGCACATCGCCGTCATCGTCAGCCATCGGCCCGTTGCGACCCTCGCGGCGACCGCAAGCGTGTTCCTGCTGATGGCCTTGGGAACACTGACGATCAAGGTCGACTACGACTCCCTCGCGTCATTGCCGTCCAATTCCGAATCGGTCGAAGGGTTCGAGCTCCTCCGGCAGGGCTTCCCGGCGGGCGAGCTCTCGCCCACCGAGGCGTACCTTGTGTTGGCCGACGGGGTCGTAAGCGACCCAAAGAACTTGGCGGCGGTTGAGAGCGTCACCCAGAAACTGGCTGCGGCCGAGGGAGTAGTCTCCGTCGAAAGCCCCAGCCGGCCGTTCGGGTCGGCGGCGCCGGTCGGCCCGGAGCAGGTGCTGGCGGCCATCGACACCATTCCGCCGGATGTGCGCGCAGCGCTCGCTAGTGGCGCGCCACCCCCGGTCTCGATCGAACCCGGCACGCCGCTGGCAGAGGCGGTTGGCATCTATGCTGCATCGGTCCGCCTGGTTTCGCCGGACGGCGGCGTGGCCCGGATCAACGCGACCCTCGCGATGAACCCATATTCGCGAGAGGCGCTCGACCTGGTGCCCGGCTTGCGCAACGCTGTGCGCGATGGCGCCGAAGCAGCCGGACTCAGCCGCGATGCAGCGTTGGTCGGCGGGGAAACGGCCATCTCCTACGACACACGCGCCGCCAACGACCGCGATACCCTCGTCGTCCTGCCGCTGATCCTGCTCTTCATCGGCATTATTCTGGGGCTGCTCCTGCGCTCGCTCATCGCACCCCTCTACTTATTGGCGACGATCGTGGTGAGCTACTTCGCCACCCTCGGCATCTCAGTCGTCATCTTCCAGAGCGTGCTTGGCCAAAGTGGAACTGGACCGAGCGTACCCTTCTTCCTGTTCGTCTTCCTGGTCGCGCTCGGCGTGGACTACAACATCTTCCTGATGGCCCGCGTGCGTGAGGAGACCAGCCGGCTCGGCCTGCGCGCCGGCGCCACCCGCGCCCTGGCCCGCACCGGCGGCGTCATTACATCGGCTGGGCTCATCCTGGCCGGCACGTTTGGCGCGCTGATGACTTTGCCATTGCGCGATCTCTTCCAGCTCGGTTTCGCCGTCGCACTGGGCGTGCTGCTCGACACTTTTGTCGTGCGCACCCTGATGGTGCCGTCCATCGTCATCCTGCTGGGCAAGTGGAACTGGTGGCCGTTCCACCAACGGCTGGGGGTGGAAGGGCCACCTCCACCCGCGTCTCCTTCGCCCGCGAGGAGCGGGGGTGGCGAGTAGGTTCCGTGGCAGGCCCGTGCGATCACCCGGGCGCCATGACAGCAGGCTGGCACAGCCCAACATCCCTCAGCGCTTCCTCTACTCCGCGGGAGTGGGGTTGGAGGTGAGGTCGTCACCAGCGGGCAGCACCCGCTCCACACCGGAGTAGAGGTTAAAGCCGTCGGCGCCGACGAAGCCGGCCAGGGTGATGTTGAACGCTTGGGCCGTCTGTACCGCCAGGCTGCTCGGCGCGCCGACCGCCGCTACAAACGGGATACGGGCGACGAGCGCCTTTTGCAGCAGTTCGAAGCTCGCCCGGCCGCTCAGCAGCAACAGGCGTTCGGAGAGCGGCGTCTGCCCCGCCAGCAGCCGCGCGCCGATGACCTTATCCAGCGCGTTGTGCCGGCCGACATCTTCGTGCAGCAACTCCAGGTTGCCATGCAGGTCGAACAAGCCAGCGGCGTGCAGCCCACCGGTTCGCTGAAACACCGCCTGCGCCGCGCGCAGCGTTGCCGGCAACGATTGCAACACGCGCGCTGAGACAACCGGGCCATCCGGCAACGGCGTACACCCAGCCACTTCCAGGGCTTCCAACGCCGCCTTACCACAGATGCCGCAACTTGAGGTCGTGTAGAAGTGCCGCTCCAGGCGGGTCAGGTCGAGCGCCAACCCCGGTCGCAGCGTGACATTGACGATGTTGAACATCTGCGGTTCGTCGGGGTCGGTGCAATACGACACGTCAACGACGTCGTAGCGCGAGCCGATCAGCCCCTCGCCATGCAGGAACCCGATGGCCAGCTCGTAATCGTCCCCAGGGGTACGCATCGTCACGGCGATGCTCTTGCGCTGCTCGACGCCATCGACGAACCAGAGCAGGCGGATCTCCAGCGGTTCCTCGCCGGCCAGCACGTCGCGCTCCCGCGTCCATACGCCGGAGCGGACCCGTATGACTGCGTGCTCTACTTGCGGAGGCGCTTCACGGAGCAGCGACACCACCCCCTCGGCCGTCGCCCCGGTTCTGGACGAACTGCCAGCCGAAACGGCCCTTGACGCACAGGTGCCCACTGGTGACATCGTTATCCTGTGGCGAGGTGACTTTCACAATGCGGTTGTCTTGCACATGCAACTGCAGGGTACAGCCGACCCCACAGTATGGACAGATTGTATCGGTGCGCGTCTGCCGCGACTCGTCCCAGGCGCCGGCGGCGCGCATGTCGTGTTCACTCTTGAACATCAACGCACCGGTCGGGCAAACCCCGATGCAGTTCCCGCAGTAGACGCAGGCGGAATCCGGCAGGATGTGGTTGAACTCGGTGGAAATGCGCGCTTCGAACCCGCGCCCCGCCACGGCGATGGCGAACGTGTTCTGCGCATCGACCCCACAGGCCTCAACGCACTTGTAGCAGAGGATACAGCGCGCGTAATCGCGCACGTAGAGGTCGTTATCCACTTTCACCGGCTGGGCGACCGTGGCGGCGTAGCCGTCTGCAACTGGCGTGTGGTGCCCGGCATGGGCGTGGTCGCGGTCGGGCGCTGCGGCAGGCTGACCGTAGCGCTCCGGCTGTGCGCCGTACTCCGCCAGGTAGCCTTGCACCTCGGCAGGGGCGTAGGAGAGGTCGACCGACGACGCCAGCAGCTCCAGCACCATGCGCCGGCTATGGCGCACCCGCGCGCTATTTGTGTGGACGACCATGTTCGGCTCGACCTTGCGCGCGCAGGCCGGGACGAGCACCCGCGAGCCTTCGACCTCGACGACACACACCCGGCAGGCGTTCACCGGCGTCAACGTTTCAAGGTAACACAGCGTCGGCGTGGCTATCCCGACTGACTGTGCCGCCTGAAGGATCGTCGCCCCTTCCGGCGCGCGCACAGATTGCCCGTCGATGGTCAGTTCGACGGTGCGCCGGCTCACCAGGCGCAGTGGTGCGACGCTCATGCTCCCTGCCCGTCCTGAAATAGCCCGAGTTTCGCTATGGCCGACTGCACGGCGCTGGCGGCCGTCTGGCCCAGCCCGCAGATCGAAGCGTCGCGCATGACCAGCGCAAGCTCGTCAATCAGCGCCAGGTCGCTCGCGACCGAGCCGAGTGGGCTGCCATGCGCCAGGCGTCGCAGCGCCTCCTCCTGGCGTACCGTCCCGACGCGACACGGGACGCACTGCCCGCACGATTCGTCGCGGAAGAACGCGGCGATGCGCAGGACGATATCGGCCATATCAACCGTATCATCGAAGACCATGACGACCGCCGACCCAAGCGATGCGCCGATCGCCCGCGTACCCTCGAAGGTGAGCGGCACATCCAGCTCATCGGCTGTGACAAAGCCGCCGGCCGCCCCACCCAGCAGCACCGCTCGGATCGGCCTGCCCCCAGCGACCCCGCCGGCCAGGGTCAGCAGCTCCCGCAGCGTCGTGCCAAACGGGGCCTCGTAGATCCCCGGACGGGCGACATGGCCGGAGAGGCAAAACAGCTTGGTGCCACTGGAACCGGCAGTGCCGGTCGCAGCATAGGCCGGGCCGCCGTGCAGGACGATCCATGGCATATTCACGAGCGTTTCGACGTTGTTCACCAGGGTCGGCCGGCGGAAAAGCCCCGCCTGGGTGGGGAACGGCGGCTTGCTGCGCGGCTCACCCCGCAAGCCCTCGATGGAGCTGAAGAGCGCCGTCTCCTCGCCACAGATATAGGCGCCGGCCCCTTTGCGGATCTCGATATCGAAATCGTAGCCCGTACCCATGATGTCGCGCCCGAGGAACCCACGCGCGCGCGCCTGCGCGATGGCGTGTTGCAAGCGCGCCAGAGCCAGCGGGTACTCCCCACGGATATAGAGGAAACCCTGCTCGCACCCGGCGGCGTAGCCAGCGATCGTCATCGCCTCGACCAGCGCGAAGGGGTCTTCTTCCATAATGACACGGTCTTTGAACGTGCCCGGCTCCGATTCATCGGCGTTGCAGATGAGGTAATGCGGGCGCACCGGCGCGCGAGCGACATCCTCCATCTTGCGGGCGGCGGGGAAGGCGGCGCCACCGCGCCCCAGGAGGCGGGCATCGCTGATCTCACGGATCACCCCAGCCGGCCCCAGCGCAAACGCCTGCCGCAACGCCTCGTACCCACCGGAAGCGCGGTAGGCATCCAGGCTCTCCGGGTCCACCCGGCCAACCCGGCGCAACAAGCGCAGGTCGTGCTGCTCCGGCTCGCGCGTCTGCGGCGCGGATGCCGACCCATGCAGCCGGGCGCCGTTCGCACTCGCAACCCGGCCAGATAGCGCGGCAACAACAGCGTCCGCATCAGCATCCGGCAGGGCGACATCGGCCGCTCCGGCCCGTTGCAGCAGCACCGCCGGGGCGCGTTCGCACATCCCGAGGCAGGGGCTGGTCACCCAGGTCGCAGCCCCACCAAGCGCGGGGTTGCCAGCCGGCCCCAGGCGCGTTTCCAGCGCGCTGCATAGCCCAGCCGCGCCGCGTACCCGGCAAGCGATATCGTCGCAGACGTGCGCCACCACCGGCGGCTGCGGTTCCAGCGCAAACAGGGCGTAAAAGCTCGCGACGCCATACGCCTCAGCTGGCGGCACACTCAACCGCCTGCAAATGTAGTTGAGGCCGCCTTCGCTGATGTACCCAACGGCGTCACGCACGGCATGCAACGCAGGCAGCAGCAGGTGTCGCTGCTCGCGGGCCTCCCGCCCACCAGCGCCAAACACCCCTTCATCTGGGTGCGCCACCAGCGCGCCCTCCCACGCCGTCTCCGGCGCGCCTAGCAGTGCGTCCAGCGCCGCGCGCTCGGCATCGCTCGGTTCAGCATCTGGGATCAGGCGCAGGTCCATTGGTTCTCCCGTTACCCTGGTTTCAGGCCCAGCTCCGCGTGCGGCCTGTCGTCGCTAGTCACCCAGCCCACCCGCTGCGATATCCGCCGGGCCGGGCAGCTTCTCCACCCGGATGGCGGCGGCCTTGAACTCGGCGGTGCCGGATTTCGGGTCGGTCGCATCAATCGTGAGGATGTTCGTCGCAATCTCGTCCTGAAAGTGGAACGTCATGAAGGTCAAACCAGGTCGCAAGGTCGGGTCATAGCGCACCGGCGCCTCGATCGCACCGCGCCGCGACACAATGCGCACGACTTCGCCATCCGCCACGTTCCAACGCGCGCCGTCGCTTGGGTGGATATCGAGCGACTCCGAACGGTGCAGCGGCGAGCGGAACCCGCCCGTTTGGACACCGGTGTTGAACGACTCCAGCCGCCGTCCGGTCGTCAGGCGGATCGGGAACTCGTCGGTGAGCTTGTCGACCGGCGGGTCGTGCTCCACCACGCTGAACGGCGCCGGTCGCCCGCCAACCGGGTCCTGCCAGAGCCGGTCGTGGAGCAGCGGGCTGCCGGGGTGGTCCTCGCTCGGGCAGGGCCAGTGCAAGCCATGCAGCGCTTCCAGCCGCGGGTAGCTCATGCCGCGGTGCCAATCGGAGAGCGAGCGCAGCTCGTCCCACACCTGTTCCGCGGTCGGCTCACCCCAGTTGCGCCCCAGCAGTCGCGCCAGCTCGCAGAGGATTTCGATGTCGTCGCGCGCGCCCTCCGGCGGGTCCAGCGCCTTGCGGCAACGCTGCACGCGGCGTTCCGAGCTCGTCACGGTGCCTTCGGATTCACACCACGCCGCCGTCGCCGGCAGGACAACCGTCGCCAGCTCGGCTGTCTTGGTCAGGAACATATCCTGTACCACCAGGCACTCCAGCCCGGAGAGCAGGCGCAGCGCCTTCTCCATGTCTGCTTCCGACTGGGCCGGGTTCTCGCCGATGACATACAGCGCGTTAAGGTCGCCGGTTTCCATGGCGTGGAACATCTGGCTCAGGTGCATGCCCCGCTTCGGCGGGATCTTCACGCCCCAGGCTTCCTCGAACGGACGGCGCGCGGCATCGTCTTCGACATCGTTGCCGCCCGGCAGCTTGTTCGGGATCGCCCCCATGTCGCCGCCACCCTGGACATTGTTCTGCCCGCGCAGCGGGTTCAGCCCCGAGCCGTAGCGCCCAACATGCCCGGTGAGCAGCGACAGGTTGATCAACGCCAGCACGTTATCCACCGCGTTGTGGTGTTCGGTGATCCCCAGCGTCCAGCAGAGCTGCGCCCGGTCGGCCCGCGCGTAGGCATGCGCCAGTTCGCGGATCGCCTCGGCCGGCACACCAGTCTCCCGCTCGGCATACTCCAGGGTATATGGTTCGACACACGCTTTATACGCTTCAAAGTCAGTTGTCGCGCGGGAGATGAACTCCTCGTTCGCCAAGCCCGCCGCGATGATCTCCCGGCCAATCGCGTTTGCCAGCGCGATATCCGAGCCGACATCCAGCCCCAACCAGCGGTCGGCCCATTGCGCCGAACTGGTGCGGCGGGGGTCGATCACGTACAGGCGCGCGCCGTTGCGGAGTGCTTTCAGGACATGCAGGAAGAAGATCGGATGCGTTTCTCGCGCATTCGACCCCCAGAGGATCACCACATCGGTGTCCTCCACCTCCCGGTAGTTGCTGGTGCCGCCCCCGACTCCGAATACTGCCGTCAGACCGACGACGCTCGGAGCGTGTCAGGTGCGGTTGCAGGAATCGACGTTGTTACTGCCGATCACCTGCCGCGCGAACTTCTGGGCCAGGTAGTTGACCTCGTTCGTTGCCTTCGAGCAGGAGAATAGGCCAAACGCCTGCGGCCCCTGTCGCTCGACAACCGCCCGGAACCCGTCCGCCGCGCGCGCCAGCGCCTCGCCCCAGGTTGCCGGCTGCAATACCCCATCAACCCGCACCAGCGGTTGGGTCAACCGCGTGTACTGCATGGGCATTGAAGCCACCTCCCATCGCCGTCGCCAGTGCATCCAGCCCAACACCCGTTGGTCTGTCCACTGCAGGATAGCGCGAGAGCGAAGTGCGGGCAACGGTTGGCTGAGCAGTGGCAGTGTCACGCAATATCACGGCCCAGCAGCGGCATGCTCGCGGAACGCGTTGCCGGCTTGTTCTAAGCGAAGTCAACGAAACTCTGCGCGACGGGTCACGGTGATCCACCGCGGAGGCGCTGTGTTCCTCGTTAGGGTCTCCGTGCTCGCCGCATAGAGACCCTTCAACGTCGCTCAGCAGTCGACCATAACAAACGTGCCGCTCTCCGGTACGAGCTCAGTTCTCAGCACGAGCGCGCACTCCAACCCACCTATTTCGAGCCATGGGGGAAGCCCAGCCCCAAGCGTTTGAGGGACACCCAGCGGCCATCGCCGACGATGATGTGGTCGAGCAGGGTGATGTCGAGGATCTCGGCGGCGCGGGCCAGTTCCAGCGTTAGGGTGACG
>QEUZ01000330.1 GCA_003577355.1 Chloroflexota bacterium
ATCGAAATGAACGACCGCACGCTCCGCAGCGACCGGGGATTGTTCGTGCTCACCTGGTCGGGCTATGGTGTGCGCGCGCGCGATGACGTGATCGTAGCCGAGACGGGCGACGGGGGTCTGTCGCGCGACTTCACAACCGTCGATGTCAACAGCCGCCACCCCATCCTGAGGAATGTCACCGGTCCGCTGGCGTTCTTCGGCGCGCGCTCAATCGAGGTCGATTCCTCGATCCAGCCCTATTCCGCACAGCCGCTCGTCTACACCGGATCGCAGTATTACGGCGAGACGACGTACGTCGACTATCTACAGCTCAACATCGAGCTGTACAACCCCGGCATTGATACGCCACGCGGACGCCTGCCGGTAATCGCCGCGTCGGAAAACCGCACAACCGGCGCGCGGGTGGTTGTGATCGGGGACGGCGGCTTTGCCGCGAACGGCGAAGGCTTCCTCAGTGCCCCCTCGAACACCGCCGGCTTCGTGTTTCCGGCGAATGTGCAGTTGATGATGAACGCTGTTGCGTGGCTGGTGAACGCCGACGACACCCAGACTGAGACGTTTGAGTTCCCCACTCCGGGGCCGACGGCAACGCCGACACCCGTAGTGACGCTCACACCAACGCCCGAAGTCATCACCACGCCTGAGGTCGAGAGCGCCGATGAAACGACTGGCTAGGCTTCTGAGCGCATGGGCCGGGGTTCCGATCCTGGCACAGAAGACGGTCTGGATCGGGCTGGCCGGGCTGCTGGCGCTGGCCCCGCTGGCAGCCGCGGCGCGCACCGGGCACGCCCAGAGCAGCCAGGCGCCGCTGGTGGTGTTCATCCAGGGCCGCCGCCCGTTGAACACGGCCAGCATCTCGAATGTTGGCCCTGAGGGGTTGAGCAAGCTGGCCGACATGTTCCGGCGCACAGGCGCGCGCGTGCAGTATCTCAACATCACGCAGCCACTGCCGAAGGACGCCGACGTCGTGGTGCTGGTGCGGCCCCTGCGTGCGATGAGCGTGCTTGAGGTCGCCTACCTGTGGGACTATCTGGAAGACGGCGGCAACCTGTTGATCGCGCTCGATCCTGAGGAAGTCTTCCTCTCCAGCCCGTCGGTGCGGTCGGCGAACATCCGCTCGCGCATCGGGCGCAGCGGTCTGCGCACGCTGATCGACCAGGATTTCGGCGTGACGCTCTACGATACATTTGTCGCCGAGCCGTACATGAGCACCAACTCGGTCGCCCGTGTGGAAACGACCTACTCGCTGGCGCCCGCCGACTCGGTGCGCAATCCGGTCACCGAACTGCTTCAGCAATACAACATCCCGGTCTGGGTGTGGGGCGCGCGGCATATGACCGTCGAGCCGTTTGTGATTGGCGGGCAGGCGCTACCGCTCATTTACACCGACACGGCCTTCGGAGAGGCCAACCAGGACATTTTCAGAACCGCCAGCGAACCCGCCCTGGCCTCCGTCGAACTCAACCTGGGCGAGGACTTTACCGGGCATCTGAACCTGGGCGCCCTCGCCCTGGATCTGCGCAGCGGAGCGAGGCTGGCGATCCTCGGCGACAGCGAGATGATCCAGAACGGCTTTGGCCTGGTATCGACCGGTAACACCCCGCGCTATCCGGGCAACCGCATCGTGGCGGAGCGGCTTGTCGCGTGGTTGCTGGAGCTTCCGCCGGAAGAGTGGCCGGGCCTGCCAGACGGCTTTAGCTGGATCCTGCTGGACGGAAACGGCGCAGACTGGCCGGTCCGCGGCCCATCCGTCGCCACAGACGCGAACGACGCTTCTCCGCCGGCTTACAATCTCCAGCGCGTGCACGCCTATGCAGATAACCGCTACGTGTATCTGTTGGTTGAGACCGAAGCGCCGCCGGATCCCGACATCCAGCTTACCATCGCGCTGAATGCGCAGGTGGTCGGCGGGACGAACCCGCGCGCGGTGATCACAGCAGCCGGTGTCGTGGTCGAGCGCGATGACGCCGCAACCGAAGCCGTATCGGATGCGGCGGTGGGCATCGGCCAGGCTGTCGAGGTTCGCCTGCCTCAGCGTCTGTTCAACGATAGCCTGCGCGTGCCGCTGTGCGCCGTGCGTGCCGTGGACCAGGCCGAAATCGATTGTCTCGACGCCCCGGTAGGCGTGCCTTTTACGAATCTGCTGGCGCCGTTCGATTGGGCGCTGGTTAACCGGCCACTGGCAACTGTGTACACCAGCCAGGGTGTATTCATTCGAACCGGCCCCGGCGTCAACACCCGACCCGTGGGCACGGTTTACAACGGCACGACGTTCGCCGCACTGGGGCGCAACGCTGATGCGAGCTGGATTCGCGTTCAGAACGCCAACTTCAGCGGCTGGATGGCGGCGTTTCTGCTAACACCTAACCACGACCTGACGCGCTTGCCCGAAGTGGCCGCGCCGGGCGGATAAACGGTCGCAGGGCGAGCACACCCGGACCGGTCAAACCCATTATCTGTAGGCATTGCCCGATGTATCGAGGTCTGAGCCAAGGAGCTAGCTGCAAGATGAAACGATATCTGGATCGCCCTGTTCGGATGGTTGTACTGCTCATCAGTCTTGTGATTGTTGCCGGAGGCGCGGTGCTGCTCGCGCCAGCGGCGACCGCCCAGACCGACCCCGCAGGAAACAAAGCGGCGGTTGAACGGCTCATGACGGATGTCGTAGTCGAGGGAAACATCGACGCGTATGAAGAGCTATACGCGGACGATTTCGTGGGGCACCTGCCCCCCTCAACAGGCGACTGGGCCGAACTGAGCAAGCTCCAACTGCTGGACTTGATTGTGCAAGTGCGCCGCGCGATTTCCGACGCGACCTTCACGACCGATCTACTGCTGGCCGAGGACGATCTGGTGGCACAGCGCGTGACGCTGAGCGGTACCTTTGCCAGCGAGTTCTTCGATACCACGCCCACCGACGTGGAGTTTGAAATTGGCTTCAATGTCATCTACCGCTTCAACGACGACGGGCAGATCGTCGAGCAGTGGATCGAGTTTGACGTCGCCTACCTGACCGGCGAAGTTGGCCTGACGATGGTCACCGAGTAACCCCGATCACTCCGGTGGGCTGCGGATCCACAAGGCGATCCGCAGCCCGCCACTTGTCCTCATATCCTACAAAACGCGGGATTTTAAGAATTCTTTACATCATTTTTACTGCTATTAACCATCAGCCTATCTATAATACAGTTCATAATAGCTCGATGCATTGCGATCGAGTCTCTCGTATTTGCGGCTTGCTCCAATGTATACGCATTCCAATCCGCCGACTCTGCAAATGAGGGCACATCATGTCCAGACAAACTCGTAAATGGAGATCGCTCGCACGGCTCAGCCTGATTGCCCTGCTTGCCGCTCTGGCTCTCACGACCAGTTATCTGCCCTCGGCTGCAGCCCCTTCGGCCCCACTGGAGGAACTGGCACCTGCGCAAGTCGATGTCGGGTATCCGGGCATTATCTACGGCTCCAGCGCCAACTCAACGCCTACCGGCGAGAAACCTGAGAGCAAGCTGTGGTGGAATGATGGCCGGTGGTGGGGTGCCATGTTCAGCCAGGATGCGGGCGGATATCGCGCCTTCTGGCTCAACCTCTCGAACCAGACATGGATCGATTCCGGCACGGCGCTTGGGAATCGCAACGGGGATAAGGTTGACGTGCTGTGGGACCAGGGCAGCCAAAAGCTGTACATGGTCTCGCATGTCTTTTCAACCAGCGCCTCTCCAACAACGTCCAACTGGGCGCAGTTGTTCCGCTATAGCTACAACTCCTCCACCAAGACCTACTCGCTCGACGCGGGCTTCCCCGTGAACGTCTCGCGCGGGCGCGCCGAAGCCGTGGTTTTGGAGAAAGATTCGACCGGGCGCCTGTGGGTGACCTACGTCGAAAGCAATAAGGTGATGATCAACCACAGCCTGAACGACGATCTCACCTGGGGCGATCCCTTCCAGCTCCCCGGCTCAGGAACCGTCAACAGCGACGATATTTCGTCGGTCATCGCGTTTGGCGGAAACAAAATCGGCGTGGTCTGGAGCAACCAGAACACCGACGCCTATTATCTCGCCATCCACAACGACGGCGCTTCGCCCAATGCCTGGACCATCGAGACCGGCATTCAGGGAAACAACCTGGTCGATGACCACATCAACCTGGCGACCGACACCCAGGGCCGGATCTACTTGGCCGGAAAGACCAGCCTGACAGGCGACAACCCGCTGGTCGTGCTTGACGTCCGCGGCCCCAACGGGGGCTGGTCGCGCTACGTCTACGGGATGGATGCGGACGGGCACACCCGTCCGATTGTGTTGACCGACCTGCAAAACCAGAAGATCTACATGTTCGCGACGTCTCCAGAAAGCAGCGGCGCGATCTACATGAAAACAGCAGACATCGGCAACATCCAGTTCGTGCCTGGGAAAGGTCAGCCGTTCATCTCATCCTCGACGACGACCAGTATCAACAACGCCACATCTACCAAGCAATCGCTGAATAACACGACGGGCCTGGTGGTGCTGGCGAGTAATTCCAGCCAGCGGCGTTACTATCACAACTATATGCCCTTGGGAGGTGGCGGAGGGACTCCTACCCCCACGCCGACGACGGAGACACCGACACCCACACCGACCACCACGACGCCGACGCCCACGCCGACGACTGTGACACCGACGCCGACCACCGAGACGCCGACGCCCACGTCGACCACCACGACACCCACGTCAACGCCGACCTCAACCCAACCGCCGGGAGCGCAGTTGGTCTTCTCGCCGGCTCACGACACGCATGTCAAGACCGACCGTCCGACGTCCAACTACGGCTCGGAACCATACGTGCGCGTCCGGCTGACCGA
>QEUZ01000331.1 GCA_003577355.1 Chloroflexota bacterium
TCCGGCATTTGGATTTCGATTCCGGCGTGTTTGCCGGATTCTCGGGCGAGTGCGCGGAAGGCAGAACGCAATCTGGCCGCCAGGTGTTCAAGTGGTTCTCGTTCGCGCTGGCGCTGCGGCGCGGTCGATGCGTGCAGCCGCAACTCGACTTCGCCGATGAGGTCGCGGGCACGGGAGAGCGCCTTGTGCACGCCGCCAACCGATTCGTGACTGTCCCCGCGAGCGTAGGCAGCAAGCAGATCACTCAGCGTCGACAGTTCCTGTGCCAGCTTTGCGATTGGAACGCTGGCTACAGACAGGGCTGTATTCTGCTGATTGTCAGCCTGGTTGCGCATGCGCTCGATCAGCAGCTCTTCAATCGAGTCTGCCGCGATCCGAACCTCAGCGACTAACGTTGGCAACGCACTGCGCCCACACGCCGCAATACGTTGGATACGCCCTTCACTGCGGTGGCAGCTCTCGCGTAGATCAGCGAAACCGGCTACTGCAGCTGCTCCCTTCACCGCATGCAACGCGCGAAGCGCAGACTGCAAGGCATCCTTCGGGGCAACCCCCAGTGAAAGCTCCGCTGCTGCAGCGCGGATACGCTGCAGGTGTTCCTGGCACTCTACGACGAGCAGGTCGTCAAGCGGTGGTTCGGGCGCTTCAGGTACAAGGAAACGGGCGGCAGACGACGGTGATGTCGTCATCTCTTGCAATTTCTGGAACGTCACCCAGGTCATCGAAAGGAACGGTCGCGGGTCACCACCGTTGGACATGGCAGTGATGAAGCCGCACAGCGCCTCGGCAATCGAACGGACCTGTTCAACTTCGGCGTGGGTCGGAATGCGCTGGTCCCGCGTGACCAGTTCTATCGCCCGCTCGAGTGTGCCTGCGATCGACACGAGGCTATTACTGGCAACCATCACCCCGGCCCCGCGCAGATCCGCCGTCGCTCGGAGGAGGCTCGCAGCGGCGGCTCGCGCCTGGGGATCCCTATCCAGGGCGGCTAGCCCGTCGTCGATGGCACGTAGGAAAGCGACCAGTTCAGCATGGATCGTACTGGGGTTCGGCGGATCGCTGCGCTCCGGCATCGACATGCGGAATGTACCCTATCCGGCCTGCTATGTCAGAGCCGCCGGACCCTCCCGGACGGCAGCGAAGCGTATGGAGGGAGACATTGCACATTTAGCAGCACAACTGGTCCCCCCAATGTCCCCGCCGCATCATCATATGGTGCTGTAGTGCCGCTGCCACGTCCAGAAAGTACCGAGTTCAACCGGGCCGCTCGTAGGTTGCGCTTGCTGCATAGGTTGCCGCCAGGATTGCCTGTGCCTCGGCTTGGACCCACTCTCGCAACGTCTCCGGCGCAAGCACCTGTACTTCACGCCCGAACCCAAAGACCCAACGTTGAAACTCCGCTGAAACCTGTATGTTCAACCGCAACACCGCTCCACCGTCCGGATACGACTCAATCTCCTGACTCGGATGCCACTGCTCATCGACGACCCAGGGGGCGGCGACGGCGCTGAAGCGCAACTCAACCGCTTCAACGGGTGCGTCCAGGCCCCGCATCAACCCCCAACCGCTTGCGAGAAACTCGTTCAGGTCGAAATCGCGCGGCACAGGGAACGATTCCTGCAGCTCCTGGACCGCGCGCATGCGATCGATCTTGAATACGCGCACACCGTTGCGAAGGTGGCAATGCCCGACCAGGTGCCACGACCGCTCGTACGGAAAGACTGCGAACGGATCGACCTCGCGTGTCGACTCGGCGCCTCCGCGATATGCAGTCGCGTAGGTGACGCGCAAGCGTTTCCGACGCAGCGCAGCGTGGGCGCACGTCTGCAGCATCTGCTCCCGATGGGTCAGATGCCGGTCGCGGTTGGCGGAGGTCTGCTGGCGGACCATGCGCCCCAGCTCGCCAGGGAAGACCGATTCCAGCCTGGCAATTGCGCTCGACAAGTCCGCTTGTGCGATGCCCGCGATATGCCGTCCGGCTTCAGCCGCCAGAATCAGCGCCAATGCCTCAGGAACCGAGTATGTCACCGAAGGGAGCTGCGGCACCTGGACAAAGTAGTAACCTCCGCCATGCTCCCTGCGGACATCGAACAGTAATCCGTGCCGAATGATCTCCAGGTCGGCGCCTATCGTGCGCTCTGATACTTCGAAGTGTTCCGCGAGTCCGCGCCGTGTCCAGTGCTTGGGACGGCTCATGACCAACCAAATGATCTCGAGTATGCGCGCGACGCGGGTATTCTCTTGCAGACGCCTGCCCTCTTCGCCGTGAGGAATATCCAGCACCGCCTCACCCCCGTTACCACGACCCCTCAGTCGAGTTGGCGTGCCGCAACGTGCGTGCCTGGACTGCCTTCATCCCCTCGTGGAGCAGCCCATACATCACATCCGCTGCAAGCAAATCACCCAGTAACTGCTGCTGCGCTCCTGGCCAGCGTTCCGCTGCCCATGGGTTCGCTGCGACACGACCACGTTCCAGCTCGGTGAACCAGCCAGTGTTCGGCTGGAACCAGTGCGGGACCGAGTGCAGAATGTACCCACGCTCTGCCGGAGCCAAGACCACCAACGGTTCGTCGGTCACCGCATCAACGGCAAGTGTCTGCACCCCGGGTCGGCTCAGCACCTCAGGGTCGATGCGCGGCGACCCTCCGTCGATATACACCGCAGGGAGCAGGGGCTGCTCCTCCGGCAGATTGGTTCGCCGCACACGCACGCGTCGCGGTGAGAGCCGGCCAGCACTGGGCAACCACGCGTGCAGCGCCGCTCGTTCGATTGCCCTGCCGCTGGTGATGAGTACACCGCCAGCCCCAACGAACGCTGCGAGCGACTCTGTGGGCGCCACCGTGCTCAGCGCCGGACACGGCAACGCAACAACGTCGCTGCGCGAGACTGTCGCAGTCCAGTTGGGGGCCATGATGACGCTCGACGCCACGGTGTGCAAGACCCGGTGCAGGCGGTCGCAACCGCTCGGCACGACCGTTACGCTCGCTAGTGCCGGCCAGTCACGACTCCGCTGGGCTTGATCCTGAACGGCTTTCCATGCCATCACGCTCAGCGCATCGTCGGCAGGGAGTTTCCGGTCCAGCAACAGCGCCAGAGCGTTGCGCACTTGTGCCCGCCGCAGGTCCTCGGCTTGTTGGCTGGCATTCGTCGTTTTGGGCAACATCGCATCCCCCCAACCATCAGCATCTCGACACATCGCTGCAGGAACGCAAACGTTCCTACAAGTCACAGCATCGATGATGGACGGGAAGAACCTGCTGCACGTTGCCGGAGGGATAGCCGCTAACGCCGTCGACGCAGAGCGCGAAACTAGCGGTAGCGGCGGCGGCCCGGAGTTGGGATGTTCAGAACATGCATGAGCGTGCGGATAATCAAGAAGAGTGGCAGGAGGCTGGCAGCGACCCCAAAGATGACCCAGAGCTCTCCATCACTCATCGTGCCACCCTTCTCCTCAGTCGTTCCAGCGGTGCTGGTATCCTTGCATCCGCGACGCGGCGGTTACTCCAGCGTACATCCAACCGTCCGCGTCAGGACGTTTCCAGTATGATACCGCCGATCCACGGCGGAACCAGAGTGCGAAGAAAAAAGGTGGACATTCGATGTGGTTAATCCCCCTGGCAGTCTTCGTGCTTGCGTTTGCCAAGTGCTTCAACCTGCGCGAATCCTTCAACGAAACGGTCTGGTTCAGCGTCGCCTACATCGGGACGCTGGGCATCATCTACGTTTTCGACATGACGCCGTACGGCTATATTTCGACATCGCCGACTGGGATCGGCGGTGTCATCGCCATGTTGGCTGGCTTTATCGCGATGTGGATTAGGCACCGGCGGTGGCGCAAGGAAGAGGCGATCAAGAAGGCCCAGCGGGAGGCCGCCGCACGCGCCGAAGCCGAGCGGCGGAAGGCGGCCGGTTTGCCGCCAGCACAGGAGGGCGGGCTGATCGCCGGTGCGTTCCGGTTTGCCGGGTCGGTGCAGCGCGCCCGCAAGGGAGCCAAGGGGCAATCGCAAACAACCCAATAGATGCGGGCTATGTAACGTGTTGCGGGCGGTCGCGCATTGATGCCGCGCTCGTCGGAAGCAGCGCACCGCTGACGACGTCCTCGCACAATGCTGCCTCATCGAACCACGAAGGTGGCGCTGCATGGCCCCAGAAGGTGGCACGGCGCGGGTCTTCGAGGCTCCAGCGCACCGGCTCCCAGTCTGGGTCGACGACGAGGTAGTCGTTCGCGAACAGCTCAATGCGGTTGCCGTCGGGGTCACGCAGATACAGGAAGAAGGCATTCGAAATCCCGTGCCGACCGGGACCGCGCTCAATCGCCTGGACATACCCTGCCGAGGCAAGCACGTCGCAGGCGGCCAGAATTGCCGTCGGTTCCGCCAACCAGAATCCAAAGTGGTGCACGCGCGGTCCAACCCCGGTCATGAGCGCGAGGTCGTGCACGTTTCCCTTGCGTTGGAGCCAGACGGCCCAGAGGCGCTCATCATCGGCGGCGGTGTACTCCGAACAGCCGAACCCTAGCCCGCTGGACCACCAGGCGTACGCCGCATCGACATTCGGCGTCTGGCAGTTGAAATGGTCGAAACGCTGGATGCGCGCCCCTCTATACAGGTCGAAGCGCTGCAGTTGCCGCTCGACGAGTGTCATCGACGCGACGAATTCGATTGGGAACCCGTGTGGATCCTGCACACGCAACGCGCGGGGTTGACCCGGCTCATAACCAGCAGGCGTCCATTGAGGGCGGAGTCCTTCAGAAATACAGAACCGCTCCAGGCGCTCAAGGTCGTCCTCATCCTGAACCCGAAAGCACATATGCCCTGCGCCCGGTTGTTCAGCACGCCGCAA
>QEUZ01000332.1 GCA_003577355.1 Chloroflexota bacterium
CTGGGAGATCGGGTCCCAACCGACCTCTGGGTAGACGACCCACGGGTCGAGCTTGTCGATCGCGATCGTCTGCACGTAGTGCGGTTCCCCGATGCCGATCGGCATGTCGTAGAGCAGTTGCATCGTTTCGCCGGTGATGTCGACGAGCTGGAAGTTCTGCGGATGCAGCGGACCCACCGGCGTGAACCGGTCGATCGCCCACTTGTTCAGACCGATCAGGTACTTGCCCGCCGGTGAGACGGTGTCCCCCTCGGCCACCGAAATGTGGCCGACGTTGTAGCTCATCGGGATCTTGTCGACGAGCACCCAGGTGTCCGGCTTGCCCTCTTCGCCGATCTTCCAGCGCGCGATCGCGCTGTCCAGGAAGAGGCTGGTGTAGGCATAGCCCTTGTCATCGAACTGGGTGTGCAGTGGGCCAAGTCCAAGTTCGACCTGCACTTCAACACACTTGTCGAAGTCCAGGACAGGCACGCCAAACTCATCCGTATCAAACCCACCTTCGGCGATCGCCGCCTGCATCTTGGCGAAGCTGTAGACCGTCACATGCGGGTCGAGCTTGCCGGAGACGACCATGTACTTGCCGTCCGGCGTGACATCGACGCCGTGCGGGCTCTTCGGTTCCGGCACCTGATAGAGGATGCCTTCCTCCACAGCGGTGGCCATGCGGATCAGTGGCATGCCTTTGACCATTTCGGCCTTACCCGCCGCGACGACTTCGGCCCCTTTGCGCCAATTAATCACGGTGAGGTAGTCCATGTCGCGCTGAGACGCTCCGGCCTCGACCGGCGGGACCGGTGGCGACCCATCGGCACGGTTGCCGCCAACCGCCATTTCGACATTGAGTGAGTTCGAGAACATCCAGCCGTCACTCGGGCCTTTGCCGGCATCGGCCAGGTCCTGCCAGTACGGCGGCAGCTCAACCGAATACGACTCTTCCGGGATGATGCGTCCCTTCTCGCGGTCGAACTTCCAGAAGGTCATCGCGCCACGATACTTCTCCTTGTATTCGGAGATCGGCGCGTACTCCCAACCGAACGGCGCCGCGTACTGGGAGCCGTCGATGATGTACTCGGTATTCGGCGTGACGAAGGCGCCGCCGTGGTTCGAGATGATGTGCGGGTTCTTGACAATCTGCTTCGTCTCGAAGTCGCGCAGGTCGATGACGGCGATGCGCGCATTCGCCTTGTCGTTGATGAACAGGAACTTGCCATCGTACATCCCGTTGGTTTCGCTGAGGCCGGGATGGTGGGTATCGGCCCAGGTCTGCACTTTACCGTTGACTGCACTCTCGGCGAGCACAGCCTTGGTATCGTCGGAGAACCCGTAGCCCTGCCAGGGTTCCGGCGTGAAGACGCCGATCACCTTCAGCAGGCGCATCGACGGCACGCCAATGCAGAGGACCTGCCCGGAGTGTCCGCCAGAGGCGAAGATCATGTACTCGTCGTACTTCCCGCTTGGGACGAAGGTCTTCAGCGCAGCGGTGACATCCTCCGGCGTCAGGCCACGCGCAGCGATGACATCGTTCGCTGAAGCAGATAGCCCGCTGTCACCGTTGTCATCGTCGTCATCCCCGAAGGCGCTGCACGACGCCAGTAACGTACCGGCAACCGGCGCCATGACGGCGACGGCACCGGCGCCCTTCAATAACGTGCGCCGGTTGAAACGTTTGTCACTGCCCTCGTGGTGACTCATCGGTGGACTCCCTTCGCTGGCCCTGTCAACACATGTGTCAGCCGGCTCATCGCCCGGACAATCGCTTTGCCCGTACAGTAGCGTTGCGAGCGATGCGGAAGTGCGACGTTTGTCACACCGGCGTGTCAGACTCGTATCAACTTTCGCCGGGGGTGCGAAAGCGGAGTATCAATTCTGTCGCACCGGTTTTCACGCTGGTTATGACGAGGCATGGGCGCTGCCGGTTGTCCGGAACACCCTGGAGCGGGCCGTAGAGTGGGAAGCCACGTGCCACAACCGCCGCTCCGGTATAGCACTGTGCTTGTGCCGGCGTTGGAGCGTGGGCAGTTGAGCACAATCCCCACCATGTGCGTGTCAACATGGTGAAGAGCGTTGCCACGCTGCTCATTCATAGGCTACAGTGCCGCAGGGCGACGTGATATCGTCGTTCGCCGGATCTGCCGCTCGGATCGGTACGATGTACGCTGGCGCATCCACGCTGTAACGGGTTGCGGGTAACTCATCCGGTAACCCTTCGGCGTGCTCAGCCCACTATCGGTGAAGGCGCAGGAGCCGCCACCATCCAGCGAGCGACCGAGGGCCACTTACCTCGCAGTCGCGTATCGACCAGGCAACCTGTCCGTCGTGCTTCCGTCAGTTGAAGAAGGTTGCAATAGCCGCGCAGGAAAAACCGGACCTCCAACTGGAGGGACACCATGCCGACGCCGTCGCACATTGTTGGACGTCATCGCGAGCAGACACTGCTGCACGACCTGCTCGCCGAGGCACGCGCCGGGCGTGGTGGTCTCGTGCTTGTTGCCGGCGAGGCAGGGGTTGGGAAAACGGCGCTCGTTGACTGGCTCGGCGAACACGCGCTCGCACGCGGCGCGAGCCTGATGCGGGGCGGCTGCTACGACCTGAGCGTTACTCCGCCATACGGCCCCTGGATCGAGGCGCTGTCCCAATCCTCCACAGCGCACCCCTTGGGGAGCACCGATGGTGACCCCGAAGGGAACCAGACGCTGCTCTTCGCCCGTGTCCACGACCACCTTGCCAGCCTGGCCGCCAGACAGCCGCTCGTGCTGGTGCTGGAAGACTTGCACTGGTCCGACCCGGCTGGCCTGGGACTGCTCCGCGCCGTGGCACGCGGGCTTGAGGCCTTGCCGGTGCTGCTGGCGGCCACGTACCGGGTGGATGCACTGGAACAGCGCTCGCCGCTCGCGTCGTTGCTGCCCTTGCTCGTGCGCGAAAGCCGCGCCACGCGCATCGACCTGAGCGGGTTGCGCCGGGACGATGTCCTGGCGCTGGTTCACGCACGCTACACGGTCGCTCCAGCTGACGGCGCCCGCTTGGCGAGCTACCTGCACGAGCGTTCCGGCGGCAACCCGTTCTTCCTGAATGAGATGCTGCGCACATTGGAGAACGAAGGGTTGCTCATTCAGACCAGCGACGGCTGGTCGATCGGTGACCTCGCTTCAGCACCAATCCCGCCACTAGTGCGACAGGTCATCGAGAACCGCCTCGGCAGCATGGAAGCCGATACCCGCACCCTGCTGGAAGTTGCAGCGGTGATCGGCCAGGATGTCCCGCTCGACCTGCTCCGTGCTGCTATCGGGGAGGAACGCGCGTCGCCGGATCGGGCAGTACGCGCCCAGTTTCTGGTCGAGTCGCCACAGCACACGAGCCTGTCGTTCACGCACGCCCTCGTGCGAGAAACCCTCTACGTGCTGCAGCCCGCCGAGAAGCGCAGGCAGGTGCACCTTCGGGTCGCCGAACTGCTGAGCGAGGACCCGAAACCGCCGGCCCAGCGCATCGCGTCACACTTCGCGGCGGCGGACGACCCACGCGCGATCGACTGGCTGGTGCGGGCCGGCGAGCGCGCGCTCGCGCTCTACGCCGCGCGGGATGCCGTCGTCGCGCTGAACAGCGCCCAGGCAATCGCAGCACGACACCGACGAGACCTGCCGCGCTCCGCATACCGTGCCCGCGCAGCAGCACACGCGCTGCTCGGTGAATTCGACCTGGCGCGTGGCGACCGCGAAACGGTGCTCGAGCGCGCCCGCGCCGAGGGGGACCGGCCAGCCGAATGGCAGGCGCTGGTTGACCTGGGCCTGCACTGGGCCGAACGCGACTACGAGCGCACCGGCGCCTATTACCGAGCCGCGCTGGAGCTGGCGCACGCACTAGGTGACCAGGTGCTGATCGCCCACAGCCTCAACCGCATCGCCAACCAGCACAGCAACCTGGACGAGCCTGAAATGGCGTTGCCACTACACATCAAGGCACTTGCCATCTTCGAAGCACGTCGCGATCACGCTGGACTGGCTGAGACGCTCGACTTTCTTGGGATGACAAGCTACCTCGCCTGCGATTACACCGCCGCACTCCGTTACCTCGAGCGCGCGCTTGCACTGTACCGTGCCATGGACGACCGGCGTGGGATGTACGCCTGCCTGGTCACGATGCAGTTGCTCGGCGGCGAGCAGGACTTTGGCTTTGCGGCGCCAGTCTACCGTGAAGCGGACTTCTGGCGGAGATGTGGAAATGACGCGCTGGCCCTTGCTCGCGACATGCGTTGGACCACTGGCGAGGCTTTCGCCCTTGCAATGCGCAGCTTCAGCGCCGGCGTGCGAGGTGAATATGGTTCGGCACTGACCGATGCGGAAACTGCCCTCTTTCTGGCAGAACGAGCCGGACACCGCCAGTGGGCCGTTGCCGCCAGGCTGGCGCTCGGTACTGCGTCACTCATGCTGTTCCAGCACGAACGCGCAGCGGCGCTGATGGAACACGCGCTCACCGATGCCCGGCGTATTGGCTCCGTCTTCTGGGTTAACTCGGTTGGAGCAGCGCTCGCTTCCCTTTGGGTCGGCCAGGGAAGTTTGAGCAGGGCAAGCGCACTATTGGATAGCATCGTGCACGTCGAGCGAGTGGGCGTGTCATCAGGGCAACGACAATGTTGGTATGCGCGCGCAGAACTCGAACTCGCACTCCGGCATCCCGAGCGTGCGCTAGAGATCATCGACATCCTGTTGGACTCACAACCTCCCGCCGAACATGCCCACGGCATTCCAGCGTTGTCGAAGCTACGCGGGGATGCGCTGCTCCAACTCAAGCGTGCACCCGAGGCGCAGCGTGCATATCTGTCGGCCCGTGCGTCTTTGGATACCTCCCGCTCCTTTGGAGGGTCGATGCTGCTCTAGCATCGCTGTACCAGTCTGACGGGCGCTTGGCCGACGCCGAAGCATCTATCCGCGAAGCACGCATGATCATCAACAGGCTCGCCGATACGCTCAGCATCCAACCTCTCCGCGCGCAGTTCCAACAGACAGCGAACGCACACCTCGCAAGGGGTTGGAACGATGTACCGCGAGCCGAAATCGCACTGTCACCACGCGAACTCGAGGTTCTGCGTCGACTCGCAGAAGGGTTATCCGACCGCGAGATCGCTGAAACACTCTCTATCAGCCCGCGCACCGTCATGCGCCACGTCAGCAACATCTTCGACAAGCTCGGCGTCTCATCACGCACTGCTGCCGCTTCCGTTGCGATCCGCAAACGCTTGGTGTAGCCGCTTCGACGCCGCTGGGCAATTTCACCCAATACCCCATTGGGTAATCCTCTCGATGGCGACACGCCCAGATGCCCCTAGCATGGATGCACACTGCACACAGTCGGCAGGCGAGACGAAAGGAGCGCAGAGCATGGAACGAGCGCCGGAGTTAGAAGCTGCCGTCCGAGAGTTCTATGCCATATTCGGCAATGGTTCGCTGACAGGTCACCAGTCTCTCCTCTCGCGCGAGGCGCATACCCTGGTGATCGGCAACGATCCGAACGAGTGGTGGGAAGGGCCGGAGCGCATCGATCGGGCCATGCAGGCCCAGATCGCTGATGCACACGCGATGGGGCTGCAGATCGTCCCCGGCGACCTGCGCGCCTACCGCGAAGGCAATATCGGATGGGTGGTCGACCGCCCTGCCTACTGTCTCCCGGATGGGACACGATTGCCGATGCGGGCAACGGCAGTTGCCCGACAGGAAGCTGGCGTATGGAAGCTCATCCAGCTTCACGCCTCATTCGGAATCCCCAATGAAGATACCTTTGGCCGGGAGTTCACCATTCCTGAGTAGACCGGCGCACATGCATCAGCTTGGCACGGCGCAACGACGCTTCCAACACGCGACGGTCATCTCGCACGTCGCAGCCGGAGATCTGCTGCGTTCCGCTCGTGGTCGCAGCAATCTCGTCGTGTACTGAATGATGAGGAGATCCCACATGCAGATTCTTGATCGGGTTACGACGCTGGACGGTACCGTGACCACACTCGCAGCAGACACGGTCACGGCGTTTGCCGCGAGTCTGCGCGGCGCGTTGCTGCAGCCAAGCGACGCTGCATACGACGACGCGCGCAAGGTCTGGAACGGCATGATCGACAAGCGCCCGGCGCTGATCGCCCGTTGCACCGGCACAGCCGATGTCGTCGCCTGCGTGCGTTTCGCTGCGGAGCACGACCTGCTCGTGGCGGTGCGTGGCGGTGGGCACAATGTGGCCGGCAACGCCGTCTGCGACGGTGGGCTGGTGATCGATCTTTCTCCAATGAAGGGCATCTTGGTCGATCCGGTCAAACGCACCGCTCGCGCACAAGCTGGCGTGACCTGGGGTGAGTTGGACACTGAAACGCAGCTGCATGGGCTGGCGACGACCGGCGGCGAGGTATCGGCCACCGGTATTGCCGGCTACACCCTCTCCGGCGGCATCGGCATGTTGCATCGCAAGCATGGCCTGGCCTGCGACAACCTGCTCTCGGTCGAGGTCGTTACCGCCGATGGCACGGTACTGCGCGCCGGCCCAACCGAGCACGCGGACCTCTTCTGGGCGGT